>NZ_JBHMIR010000025.1:0-87686 GCF_048060285.1 Micromonospora sp. LOL_025
ATCCAAACGACAGGGGCAGGCAGTCATACCGGGCCGGGCGACCGAGGGTCCCCGGCTGGGGACGATCAAAAGGTAACGGGCGGGCCGGGCAGGGCGCGGGGGTGGAGGTTACGTGGGTTGGTTCTTGCGGCGGGTTTGCAGGGTGGTGGTCAGGGTCAGTAGGAGCGCCAGCACGAACATCGCGGTGCCAATGACGTTGACCTGGGGCGGGATGCCCCGCTGGGCGGCGCCCCAGACGTACATGGGGAACGTGACGGTGGTGCCGGCGTTGAAGTTCGTGACGATGAAGTCGTCGAAGGAGAGCGAGAACGCGAGCAGCGCGGCGGCCACGATGCCGGGCAGCGCCAGCGGCAGGGTGATCCGCCGGAAGGTCTGCCACTCGCTCGCGTAGAGGTCCATGGCGGCCTCCTCCAGCCGGGAGTCCATCCCGGCCAGCCGCGCCCTGACGGTGACCACCACGAACGACAGGCAGAACATGACGTGCGCGACGACGACCGTCCAGAAGCCCTGCGGCACCCCGGCGGAGACGAAGAGGGCCAGCAGCGAGGTGCCCATCACCAGTTCGGGGGTGGCCATCGGCAGGAAGATCAGCACGTTGATCCCGGAGCGGCCACGGAACCGGTGCCGTGCCAGCGCGAACGCCATCAGGGTGCCGAGCACCGTGGCGACCACGGTCGAGACGAAGCCGATCTGCACGCTGCGCACCACCGCGTCGCACATGTCGGAGGTGGCGCAGGGGTTGCGCCAGTTGTCGAGGGTGAACTCGTTGAAGTCGTACGAGAGGCGGCTGGAGGGGCGGTTGAAGGAGAGCGCGGCGACCACGGCGACCGGCAGGAGGAGGTAGCCGAGCACCAGCAGCGCCACGCCCGTCACCCAGCGGTCGGCCAGCCAGCGTCCGAAACGGTGTCCCACCGGTCAGAGCACCTCCTCCGGGCCGGTCCGGCGCAGGTAGCCGAAGACCACCGCGAGGATGGCCGCCATCAGCAGGAACGACAGCGCCGCGCCCTGCGGGTAGTCCAGCCGGACCAGGAACGCCGAGTCGATGACGTTGCCGATCATGTACTCGTTGGGGGTGCCGAGCAGTTCGGCGTTGATGTAGTCGCCGCTGGCCGGGATGAAGAACAGCAGCGTGCCGGCGACCAGGCCGGGCATGGACAGCGGCAGCGTGACCCGGCGGAAGGTCCGCCACGGGCCGGCGTAGAGGTCGCCGGCCGCCTCCAGCAGCCGGGGGTCCAGCCGCTCCAGGCTCGCGTAGAGCGGCAGCACCAGGAAGGGCAGGAAGTTGTACGTCAGGCCGAGCACCACCGCGACGGGGGTGGCCAGCAGCCGGCCGTCGGGGGCGAGCAGGTGCACGTCGCGCAGCAGCCCGACGAGCCAGCCGTTGTCCGACAGGATGGTCTTCCACGCCAGCGTACGCACCAGGAAGCTGGTGAACATCGGCGCGACCACGCAGACCAGCAGCAGGTTCTTCCACCGGCCGGCCTTCTGGGCGATGGCGTACGCCAGCGGGTAGCCGGCCAGCAGCGCCAGCACCAGCGCGGCCCCGGCGTAGCCGAAGGACCGCCCGAACTGCGGCCAGTACGCGGCGAGCGCGTCAGGGTAGTTGCCGAACGCCCACGTCATCGCGTATCCGGTGGCGAGCGAGCCGGCGGGGTCGTAGAGGCTGGCGGCGGCGAGCTGGAGCAGCGGCACCACGAAGAAGAGCACCAGCCACGCCGCCGCGGGCAGCAGCAGCAGGTACGGCAGTAGCCGGGGCCGGCGGGGCGGCGCGGGCGGCGCCGGCTCCCCGGGTCCGGTGGGCAGCCGGGCCGGGGCGCTCACGATGGCGCGCCGACCGGCTCGTCCCGCGCCGGCGCGCTCCGGTCCTGCCCGCCGGCTTCCCGGGGCAGCAGGAAGGCGTGCCGCGGGTCCCAGTACGCCACCGCCTCCGCGCCCACCGGCAGCGGACGGGCCGTGCCGCTGTTGGCCACGAAGGCCGTCAGCTCACCGCCCCAGCCGGTGCGCAGCAGGTACTGCGTGCTCACCCCCACGTAGGAGGCGTCGGTGACGATGCCGGTGACGTGCTGGCACCCGGCGGGGACCTGGTCGACGGAGTCGGCCAGGTGCAGCTTCTCCGGGCGTACGCCCAGGTGGACCGGTCCCCGGTCGACCCGGGCCCGGCCGGCGGGCACCGAGAAGCGACGGCCGTGGGCCGACACCGCGACCTCGTCCCCGCCCGCGCCGGCCGCCTCGCCGGCGAGCAGGTTGGACTGGCCGAGGAAGTTCGCCACGAACGCCGTGGCCGGGTACTCGTAGAGGTCGGCGGGGGCGCCGAGCTGCTCGATCCGCCCGGCGTTCATCACCGCGACGGTGTCGGCCATCGTCATGGCCTCCTCCTGGTCGTGGGTGACGTGCACGAACGTGATGCCGACCTCGGTCTGGATCCGCTTGAGTTCGATCTGCATGCGCCGGCGCAGCGTCAGGTCCAGCGCGCCGAGCGGCTCGTCGAGCAGCAGCACCTGCGGGCGGTTGACCAGGGCACGGGCCAGCGCGACCCGCTGCTGCTGCCCGCCGGAGAGTTGGGCGGGCAGGCGGTGGCCGTGGTCGTCGAGCTGCACCAGCGCGAGCATGCCCATGACCTCGTCGTCGACGGAACGGATGCCGCGCCGGCGCAGGCCGAACGCCACGTTCTCGAAGACGTCCAGGTGCGGGAAGAGCGCGTAGCTCTGGAAGACGGTGTTCACCGGCCGCTTGTACGGGCGCAGCCGGGTGACGTCCCGTTCGCCCAGCAGCACCTGCCCGCCGGTCGGCTCCTCCAGGCCGGCGATCATCCGCAGCGTGGTGGTCTTGCCGCAGCCGGACGGGCCGAGCAGGGCGAAGAAGGAGCCCTGCGGGACGGTCAGGCTGAGGTCGTCCACCGCGGTGACGACGCCGAACCGCTTGGTGAGGTTCGCCAGCCGCAGGTCGCCGGCCGGGGTCCCGCGTCCCGCAGTCGTCGTACCCATCCCGCTCACGCTCCGATGACCTGCTGGAACTTGCTCTCGTACTCGCGTTCCTGCTTCTCGTCCAGCGCCATGAAGACCTTCGACCTGGCGAGCATGGCGTCATCGGGGAAGATCAACGGGTTGGCGGCCAGCGCCGGGTCGATCTTCTCCATCTCGGCCTGGGCGCCCCGGACGGGGCAGATGTAGTTGACGAAGGCGGCGAGCCGGGCGGCGACCGCCGGCTGGTAGTAGTGGTCGATGAGTCGCTCGGCGTTGCCCTTGTGGGTGGCCCTGTTCGGCACCACCACGTTGTCCGACCAGATCATCACCCCGGACTCGGGCACCACGAACCTGATCCTGTCGTCGTCGAAGCCGAGCTGGATGGCGTCGCCGGACCAGCAGATGCAGGCGGCGATGTCGCCCTTGGCGAGGTCCGGCGCGTAGTCGTTGCCGGTGAACCTGCGGATCTGGCCGGAGTCGACGGCCCTCTTCAGCTTGGCGAGCGCGTCGTCGAACTGGGCGGCGGTGAAGTTCGCCGGGTCGTGGCCGTTCGACTGGAGCAGCAGGCCCATGGTGTCCCGCATCTCGGCCAGCGCGGTGACCTTGCCCTTGAGGTCAGGCCGGGTGAGCAGCTCGTCGACCGTCCGGATCTCCCTGGTCACCCTGCCGTTGTAGGCGAGGCCGGCCAGGCCGGACTGCCACGGGATGGCGAGCTGGTCCTCCGCGTCGAAGGACCGGCCGCGCAGCGAGGGCAGCAGGTTGGCCTCGACGTTGGGCAGCTTCGACCTGTCCAGCTTCTGGATCCAGCCGAGCCGGATCATCCGGGCCGCCATCCAGTCGGTGAGGACCATGATGTCCCGCCCGGTCGGCTGGCACCCCGCGAGCTGGTGCTGCACCTTGCCGAAGAACTCGTTGTTGTCGTTGACGTCCTCGGTGTAGGCGACCTGGATGCCGCTCTCGGCGACGAAGGCGTCGAGGGTCGGCCGCTTGGCGGAGTCGGCGTCGTCCACGTCCATGTACTGCGGCCAGTTGGAGAACGTCAGCGTCTTCTCGGTGCCGGACAGGTCCTCGCTGACGCAGCCGGCCTCCGTCTGGGCGGCGCCCCTGGTGCCGCAGCCGGCCAGCGAACCGCCCGCGGCCAGCAGTGCCGCCGAGCCGAGGGCGCCGGTCAACAGCCCACGCCGGGTGAGGGGCCGGAGGGGAGATCGCATGTGACGACTCCTCGAGGTCATCGTCGGCGGGCAGGCGGGAGTGGCGCGCCGACGGGACGTCAGGTGCGGTGAACGACAGATCTTGGCATGGCCCGACGGCGACGGCGGACGGCGGGTCAGCGTGCGCGAAGGGCAAAGGCGCGACCACATTCCGCTCCACGCCGGGGGTGGCGCGGAACGTCGCGGGGGTGGCGCGGACCGTCGCGGGGCGATGCGGATCGTCGCGGCGACCGGGCCCGGTCTCGCCACCGCGGCGTCCGCCCGCCTCACGCGGCGTGCGCAGGCGTACGCCTGAGGCGCCGGTGCCGGCCCCGTGGGCCGCGCCGACCGTCCCGCCCGATCAGCCGGCGCGCCCGTGCCGGCCGGCGGACCCGACGAACGCCCGCCAGGCGTCCGGTGCGAAGGTGAGCACGCCCCCGGCGCGGTCCTTGCTGTCCCGCACGAGCACGCGACCGGGCAGGTTGTCGGCCACCTCGACGCAGTCGCCGCCGTTGTTGCTGCTGCGGGTCGCGGTGCGCCAGCGGGCGTCGGTCATGTCCATGTCGTCGCCACTTCCCCGATCAGCTCGATCGACTGGCGTCGCGGCAGCGCCTCGCCGGCGACGCTCTCCCATCTCGCGCCCAGGCTAGCAATGTCGGCACTCTCGGTCACGACCTGACCGCGCAGCTGGTTGTCCAGATAGGCCGTCTCGGCGCCGTCGGGCAGTCGGATCAGCACGAACGGCCCGGCGAGGCCGGTGTGCCACGGCGCCTCGGCGGGGATCACCCGGATCTGCACGTGCTCCTGCGCGGCGACCGCCAGCAGGTGGGCCAACTGCCCGGCCATCACCGCCTCGTCCCCCACCCGCCGGCGCAGCACCACCTCGTCGATCACGGCGACGAGCTGGGGCGGGGCGTCCCGGGCCAGGATCGCCTGCCGGGCCAGCCGGCCCCCCACGATCTCGTCGACCTCGACCGCCGGCAGCAGGCCGCCGGTCGCCAGCACCGCGCGGGCGTACCCCTCGGTTTGGAGCAGGCCCGGCACGAGCAGCGGCTGGTACGACCTGATCGTGACGGCGTCCTGCTCCAGCTCGGCCCACGGCCGGAACCACGGCAGGTCGCGGCGGCGGAACGGCTCGGGCCACAGCTCGGCGGCGTCACGCCCGAGGACCTCGGCGACGGCGAGCCGGGTCCTGGGGTGCGGGATCCGGCCCGCCGCCAGCCACCGTCCCGCCGTCTTCGGGTCGACGCCCACCTTCTCCGCCAGCGACTCGGCGGTCTCCCCCTTCTCGGCCATCGCCACCCGCAGTGCCTCGTTCACCCGCCAGCCCTCCGCTCCGCTCGCCCGCTGCACCGGAGGCGCCAGCACCTCTCACGCACCCCGCCGCCCTGTCACGCTGTGGCGCACGGTAGCCACGCTTCGTGCTGGTGTCTGCGGTCTGCCGGCGTGTCGGGGCGAGACATGTTCCGCCCATCTCAGGCGTGCCGAGAGGGTCCGGAAAGGGCCCGGAAGTGTCCAGGCGGGGCCCCACACCTGGTCGCATGGACGGGGCAGCTCGACAGCGCGCGAATGGAGTGTTGCGGCGGCAGGCCGGCTACCGCGCGGCCGGGAGGCCCGTGCGGGCGGGAGGCCCGTGCGGGCGCGGGTCAGTGGTTCGGGGGGATGACGCGCAGGTGACCCCGGCGGCCCGTCTGGGGAGTCGAGTTGGTGGTCTGGTCGTCCTCGGGCGGGCGCGGGGCCACCGGGCGGGCGGCCTCGCGGACGGCCTCGGCCAGGGCGACCAGATCGTCGGTGGTGGGCGGCGGGGGCTCGAACTCGCCCTCGTGCCGGACCACGTCCCAGCCGCGCGGCGCCGTCAGGCTCCGGGCGTGCGGTTCACAGAGGTCGTACGTGTGCGGCTCGGCGAAGGCCGCCAGGGGGCCGACCACCGCTGTCGACTCGTTGTAGACATAGGTCAGCGTGGCGACCGCTTGCCGGGGGCAGCCGTTACGGGAGCAGCGCCGTGGTGACCTCACGGCGGCAGGGTATCTCCATTACCGGGTCCGGCGCACTGCTTCGCGTTGCGACACGCCCGTCACGGTGATCACAATTCGGCCGGTTGCTCACCGGCCGGCCGGCCTGGCGGGCGAGGACCTCGCGCAGATGCCGACCGCGCCGCGCCGCGCCAGTGGCGCTGCCGCAGGCCAGGTCGGTGCGGGCGCTAACCTTTCCTCATGACGAGCCCGGAACACCGCCGCCCCGGCCCCGGCCGGCGCGCCCACCGCGACCGGCACGGGCGCGGCCTGCGCGGGCGGCTGGTGCCGGCGACGGTGCCGTTGGCGCGTACGAAGGCGGAGATCTTCGACGACCTGGTGCTGGACACGGTCGAGACCCTCGAACGGCGGTTCGCCAAGGAGCTGGCCGGGGTCGAGTTCGCCGTGGAGGACGTCCCGCCGGACCTCAACGTCTACGACTCCGACGTGCTGGAGGACGGCGAGGTGCCGCTCGCCCGGCTGCTGCCGGGTCGCCCCGGCCGGCAGGAGGTGCCCCCGCGGATCGTGCTCTACCGCCGGCCGTTGGAGTTCCGTGCGATGGACCGCGAGGACCTCGCGGATCTCGTGCACGACGTGATCATCGAACAGGTGGCCAATCTGCTCGGGGTGGACCCCGACGAGTTGGCCTGAGCCGGGCGGCCCCCACCGCCCCGGCCCGGCAACGCTCAGGCGACCCGCCGCTTGAGCTTGCGCCGCTCCCGCTCCGAGAGCCCGCCCCAGATCCCGAATCGCTCGTCGTGACCAAGAGCGTATTCGAGGCATTCAGTCTTCACCTCGCAGCGCGAGCAGATCCGCTTCGCCTCGCGGGTCGAGCCGCCCTTCTCGGGAAAGAACGCCTCCGGATCGGTCTGGGAGCAAAGCGCCCGCTCCTGCCACTCCGGCGCGTTTCCGAGCAGGTCGGCCACCTCAAGCTGGCCGTCCATCAGATGCCTCCTTGTCGCGCACCGGCGTCATCGCCGCTGCAACCCCCCACGCGGAAGGCGTGCTTGTCCGTACGGTCCCGATTTGTTGCGTTCCGCGCGAACAACCCCATTCAAATTACACGCGTGTAATGCGTGCGCCGTCAAGCCGAACTTGATAATGGAGTCGCCCTCCCGACAACACTCCGGACGGCCACCCGACCACCCGGCCTCGCAACCTGCCCTATCGATTCAGACCCCGGCCGAGTAACGCCCTCTCCGGCGAGTTGCCCGAGTTTTCTCCCGTGGCGCCTCCCCGCCGACCCGACGGGGAAGGCCGATGAGGACCCTCGGAAGTCACCCACCACGATTCGTTGATCTTGGTGGGGCACAGGTTAACCCGAGTTGGCGCGGACCGCCCGTCGAGCCCGAGACGCCGGCCGCGCTCAGCCCACGATGTGGACGGAGCGCGGCGGTGCGACCGCATTCCCCGGATCGTGGCGGGCCGCCGACACGCTGCTGGGCCGGACGGATCCGGCCGTCCCTCCACTTGCGACAGAAATCCTGGAGACCGGCCGGCGCTCGTCCCACCAGGCGGTACGGACACGACCGACGCGCCCGGCCGACCGGCGGCGTGGAGCACGGCGTCTGTTGTGGACGGTCACGTCACCCGTCGACGCTAGGGACGGGGGCTGCCGTACGCGGTCGTGCGTTTGCGGGCCGGTCGTCCGGCGGCCGTCGCGATCGCGATCAACTGCTCCTCCGTGCGCGCCGAGCCGTTGCCGGAACCGGCCATCCGGGAGATCGTCTCCTCCATCAGCGTGCCGCCCAGGTCGTTGCAGCCGCCCCGGAGCATCGCCGCCGTGCCCTCGTCGCCGAGCTTCACCCACGAGCACTGGATGTTGTCGATCCGACCGTGCAGCAGCAGCCGGGCCATCGCGTGCACCACCCGGTTCTCCCGCCACGTCGGCCCCGGGCGGGCGATGCCGGCCAGGTAGATCGGCGCGTTCGTGTGCACGAACGGCAGCGCCACGAACTCGGTGAACCCGCCCGTACGGTCCTGCAACCCGGCCAGCACCCGGAAGTGCGCGAGCCACTGCGCCGGGTGGTCCACGTGGCCGTACATCATCGTGGAGCTGGACCGGATGCCCAGCTCGTGGGCCGTGCCGACCACGTCGACCCAGGCGGCGGCCGGCAGTTTGCCCTTGGTGAGCACCCAGCGCACGTCGTCGTCGAGGATCTCCGCGGCGGTGCCCGGGATGGTGTCCAGCCCGGCCTCACGGAGCCCGGTCAGCCACTCCCGCACGGACACGCCGGCCTTGGCGGCGGCGGTGACGATCTCCATCGGCGAGAACGCGTGCACGTGCATCCCCGGCACCCGCGCCTTGATCGCCCGCACCAGGTCGGCGTAGACGGTCACCGGCAGCTTCGGGTCGATCCCGCCCTGGAGGCAGACCTCGCTGGCGCCGGCCGCCCACGCCTCCTCGGCCCGGTCGGCGACCTGGTCCACCGAGAGCCGGTACGCGTCGGCGTCGCGCTCCCGCTGCGCGAAGGCGCAGAACCGGCAGCCGACGTAGCAGACGTTGCTGAAGTTGATGTTGCGATTGACCACGTACGTCACGTCGTCGCCGACCGCCGCCCGGCGGACGTCGTCGGCGAGCCGGCACAGCTCGTCGAGCGCCGGCCCGTCGGCGGCGAACAGCGCCAGCGCCGCGTCGGCGTGCCGCGGCTCGAGCAGCGCGGCCGGATCGTCGGCCGCCAGCCGCAGCCCCGCCCGCAGGTCGCCGTCGGTTCCTGCCCCGCCCCCGACGGTGATCTTGCCCGCCACCTCCGACCAGTCGCCGTAGACGTGGTCGAAGTCGCCGCGCCGGTCGCCGGTCCGCCCGGTGGTGTCGATGGTGGCGTGCAGGTCGGTCCGGCCGCCGTACGTCTCGTCGGGCTCCTGCCAGGGGCGGCCCACCGGTCGGGCCTCCTCGACGGCCAGCCCCGTCGCCGGGTCTGCCAGCGCGCCGACGTGCGGCAGCAGGCGCGGATCCAGCCACGGGTCGCCGGCCCGCACGTACTCGGGGTAGATCGTCAGCCGCTCGCGCAGGGTGAAGCCGGACTTCTCCGTGTGCCGGGCCAGCTCGTCGATCTGCGGCCAGGGGCGCTCCGGGTTGACGTGGTCCGGGGTCAGCGGGGAGACCCCGCCCCAGTCGTCGATGCCGGCGCGCAGCAGCAGGTCGTACTCGCCCGCGATGAGGTTCGGCGGGGCCTGGATCCGGGCCTTCGGCCCGAGCAGCACCCGGGCCACCGCCACCGTGGCGGCCAGGTCGTGCAGCTCCGCGTCCGGCATCCCGCGCATCGCCGTGTCCGGCTTCGCGCGGAAGTTCTGCACGATCACCTCCTGGAGGTGGCCGTACTCGCGGTGCGCCCGACGGATCGCGAAGATCGCGTCGACCCGCTCGGCAGGGGTCTCGCCGATGCCGATCAGGATGCCGGTGGTGAAGGGCACGCCGACCCGGCCCGCGTCGTCGAGCACCCGCAGCCGTACCGCGGGCTCCTTGTCCGGGGAGCCGAAGTGCGGACCGCCCGGCTCCGACCAGAGCCGCGTCGCCGTGGTCTCCAGCATCATCCCCATGCTGGGCGCGACCGGCTTGAGCCGCTGCAACTCCGACCAGGAGAGCACGCCCGGGTTGAGGTGCGGCAGCAGTCCGGTCTCCTCCAGCACCGCCACCGCGCAGGCGCGCAGGTAGTCGAGCGTGGAGTCGTAGCCGCGCTCGTCCAGCCACTGCCGGGCCGCCGGCCAGCGTTCCTCCGGCCGGTCGCCGAGCGTGAACAGGGCCTCCTTGCAGCCCTGGGCCGCGCCCGCCCGGGCGATGGCGAGGACCTCGTCCCGGTCGAGGAAGGCCGCCGGCAGCCGGTG
Source organism: Micromonospora sp. LOL_025 (assembly GCF_048060285.1). Lineage (NCBI taxonomy): Bacteria > Bacillati > Actinomycetota > Actinomycetes > Micromonosporales > Micromonosporaceae > Micromonospora > Micromonospora sp. LOL_025. The sequence continues at coordinate 9,991 of NZ_JBHMIR010000025.1, forward strand.
CGGCACGGTCGCGAAGGTGCAGTAGTGGCACCGGTCGCGGCACAGCCGGGTGAGGGGGATGAAGACCTTCTTCGAGTACGTGACCACGCCCGGCCGCCCGGCCTCGCGCAGGCCGGCGTCGCGGACGGCGCCGGCCACGTCGAGCAGCTCGTCCAGCGCCCCGCCCCGGGCGGCCAGCAGCGCGGCGGCCTCGTCGACGTCGAGCGCCCGCCCGCTCGCGGCCCGGTGCAGTGCCCGCCGCACGCTCGCGTCGGTCGGGCCGGGCACGGTGCGATCAACCATCCGCCCAGCCTAAGCGCTCATCCGCCCCGTCCCGTGAACCCGGCCGGCGTGAACAAGCGCACCCCGCCGGTCGTCGCGGCGATCAAAGGGTTTTCGTCCTGCGGAGCGCCTTCTGCGGGCCGAACCTCTCGGTCACCGCGACGACGGACGCGACGAGCGGGTGGGGTGGGACGGGGAGCGCCCCGCACGGGTGCCGTGCGGGGCGCTCGGGTGGGGCGGCGTCTCGGTCAGCGCGGGGCGTCGGGGCTGTCGCCGGGGTTGATGTGCTGGGTGCGGTCGGTCTCGTCACCGGCCGGACGCGGGATCGCCTGGGTGGGCTCCGCCGGCTCGGCGGACTGGCGCGGGATCGCCTGGGTGGGGTCGGCCGAGGGCGGCTGACCGAACGGCGGGGCGCCCTGCGGCTGGCCGAACGGGGGCGCGGAGTGCGGAGCCGGGGGCGCGGAGTGCGGAGCCGGGGGCGCGGAGTGCGGAGCCGGGGGCGCCGACTGCGGCGCCGGGGCGAACGGCGAGCCCGGCTGCGGGCCGCCGGCGTACGGCGCGGGCTGCTGACCGTACGGGGCGCCGTAGGGGCCCGGCGCCTGCCAGCCACCCTGCTGGCCGGGAACCTGCTGGCCCGGAACCTGCTGGCCCGGAACCTGCTGGCCGGGGACCTGCTGACCCGGGACGGGGTAGCCGCCCTGCTGCTGGGGCCAGCCGGGCTGCGGCTGGCCGTACACGCCGGGCTGCGGCTTCGGCTTCGGCACGTGGTAGAGGGTGCGCCAGACCTTGAACACGACGTACGCGGCGACGGCGAACAGCGCCAGCCACGCCACGCGGCTCAGCAGGCCCAGGAAGGCGTCGAGGATCTCGCCCTCGGCCAGCCGGTCGACCGTCCAGAAGAGGAAGGTCAGCCCGCCGAAGAGCGCGCTGACGGCGTACTCACCCAGGGCGACCTGGGTGATCAGCTTCGCCTTCGGCACCGGGGGCTTCACGTGCGTGGCGAGCAGCACGGCCAGCAGCGGCAGGAACACCGACTCCACGCCGACGAAGGCGAAGAAGGCGCTGCCCGCCCGACCGCCGAACGTGCTGTAGTCGGTCGGCGTCACCAGCCGGATCAGGCCGACGAAGAGGAACACGGCGTTCGCGCCGAGGAGCACGAACGCGGCGAGTTCACGCAGCGGCTTGGTCAGTTGGCTGGCCTGCGTCGCGTCGGTGGACGCGGGCTCGGCGGGGCTGGTCACGGGATCCCCCTCGGGGCGAATGCGGACAGTTGCCGACGTGAGCCTAGTCTCCCGGCCCACGGGCGGACCGGAGGCGGCCCGTGCGCGAGGATGGGCGGCATGCGCATCGTGGTTCTGACGGGTGGCATCGGGGGCGCTCGTTTCCTGGTCGGCGTACGGGCGTACGCCCGCGAGGTCGGCGCCGAGGTGACCGCCGTGGTCAACGTCGGTGACGACCTGCTCCTGCACGGGCTCAAGGTCTGCCCCGACCTGGACAGCGTGATGTACACGCTGGGTGGCGGCGCCGATCCCGAGCGGGGCTGGGGGCGCGTCGGCGAGAGCTGGACGGTCAAGCAGGAACTGGCCGCGTACGGCGCCGAGCCGACCTGGTTCGGGCTCGGCGACAAGGACATCGCCACCCACCTCGTGCGGACCACGATGGTCAACGCCGGCTACCCGCTGCACGCGGTCACCGAGGCGCTCGCCGCCCGCTGGCAGCCCGGCGTACGCGTGCTGCCGGCGACGGACGACCGGCTGGAGACGCACGTGGTGGTGGAGCTCGACGGCGGCCAGCGGGCGATCCACTTCCAGGAGTGGTGGGTGCGCCACCGCGGCGACGTCCCCACCCACCGGTTCGTCTTCGTCGGGGCGGAGGCCGCCAGGCCGGCGCCCGGCGTGACGGAGGCGATCGCCGCAGCCGACGTGGTACTGATCGCGCCGAGCAACCCGGTGGTGAGCGTCGCCCCGGTCCTGGCCGTGCCCGGGCTGCGCGAGGCGGTCGCCGACGGCCCCGCACCGGTGGTCGGCGTGTCGCCGATCATCGGCGGCGCGCCGGTGCGCGGCATGGCCGACCGCTGCCTGGCGGTGCTGGGGGTGGAGTGCAGCGCGGCCGGCGTGGGCCGGCTCTACGGCGGCCGGTCGGCCGGCGGGCTGCTCGACGGCTGGCTGGTCGCCGAGGAGGACGCCGGCACGGTGGTGCCGGAGGTGACGGTCCGCGCGGCACCGCTGCGGATGACCGACGAGGCGGCGACGGCGGCCATGGTCCGCGCCACGCTGGAGCTGACGTGAGGCTGGAGATCCTGCCGGTGCCGGGCATCGGCCACGTGTCCGAGGGCGACGACCTGGCGGCCCTGATCGCCACCGCCGCGCCCTGGCTGCGCGACGGCGACGTGCTGGTGGTCACCAGCAAGATCGTCTCGAAGGCGGAGGGGCGCCTCGTCGACGTCCCGGCGGACGGGCCCGAGCGGCTCGCCGCGCGGGACGAGGTGCTGGCCGCCGAGACGGCGCGGGTGGTGGCCACCCGGGGCGCGACCCGGATCGTGCAGACCCACCACGGCTTCGTGATGGCCTCGGCCGGCATCGACGCCTCGAACGTCGACAAGACCCGACTGGTGCTGCTCCCCGAGGACCCGGACGCCTCGGCCCGGGCGCTGCGCGCCGCCCTGCGCGAACGCCACGGCGTGGACGTCGCGGTGATCGTCAGCGACACGATGGGCCGGCCCTGGCGCAACGGGCTCACCGACGTGGCACTCGGCGTCGCCGGGATGGACGCGATCCGCGACCACCGGGGCGAGGTCGACCCGTACGGCAACGAGCTCCAGCTCACCCAGATGGCGGTGGTGGACGAGCTGGCCGGCGCGGGCGAGCTGATCAAGGGCAAGTGCGACCAGATGCCGGTGGCGGTGGTGCGCGGCTACCTCACCGCGCCCCGACCCGACGACGGCGTCGGCGCGTCGGCGCTCGTCCGGGACGCGTCGATGGACCTCTTCTCCCTGGGCACCGCCGAGGCGAGGGCCGCCGGGCTGGCCGCCGCCGCCACCCTGCCGGACGGCCCCAACCCGACCCCGCCCGATCCGGCGGCCGTACTCCGGGCGATCGGCACCGTCGCGGGCGTGGTCGCGCCCGGCACGGTCTTCAGCCTGGTCGCCGACGAGGAGGCCCGCGGGCTGACCTCCCGGGTGCCCGGCTGGCCGGCGGAGGCGACGACGCTGGTGCTCGGCTCCCCGGCCACCCCGGCCGGCCCGCCCGACCTGGTCCGCTTCGGCGCCGACCTGCAACGCCTCCGCACCGCCCTGGCGGCCGAGGGCGTCGCCTCCCTGCTGCTCCCCCCGCCCCCGGGCACCACCGCCAGCGCCGCGCTGGCCCTCTGACGCCGCCCGGGGCGGGCAGCCGGCACCGCCACCCGGGCGGGCGCCGGCACCGCCCCAGCCGGCGGGCGCCGGCGCGCTCAGGAGTTGAGCATCGCCCGGCCCAACGGGGTCAGGGTGTGCAGGACGGTGTTGCGGTCGCGCTGGCTGACCAGGAGCCCGGCGTTGCGCAGCACGGTGGTGTGCTGGCTCGCGGCGGCGGCCGAGATGTTCAGCCGGCGGGCCACCTCGCCGGTGGTGCAGCCGTCGTCGCTGGCCGCCAGCACGGCCGCCCGGGTACGACCGAGCAGCGCGGCCAGGGCCTCCCGCCCGGGATCCGGCGCGCCGGGGCCGCCGCCCTCGCCGGGGGCCGGCAGCAGGCCGCCGAGCCGGTCCACCGGGTAGACCAGGACCGGGGGCAGCGCCGGGTCGAGCAGGGCGACCGGCGTGGCCGCGCAGAAGAACGACGGCACCAGCAGCAGCCCGCGCCCGCCCAGGTGCAGCTCCCGGCTGTGCGGGTAGTCGCGGATCTCCAGCACCCCCGACTCCCAGCGCATGGCGGGCCGGAGGCTGGCCAGCAGCCCCTCCACCCCGCCGTCGAGCAGCGCCCGCGCCCGCCGGGTGCGGTCGGCCTCCACCGCCGCCTGGATCCGGGGCCAGTACGGGTCGATGGCCAGGCCGCGGTACCGCTCCATCGCGCCCGTCAGGCCGCGCAGCGTGTCCGGCTCCCCCCGGGCCAGCGCCCCGGCGCCGGCCGGTGGGGCACCGCCGGGGGCGAGCAGCGCCAGGTCGCGTTGCAGCAGCGCCACGGGGGTGCTGCGGACCGCGTCCATGCCGGCGTCGAACCCCGACACGCTGTCGTACGGGGTGAGGAAGTCGGGGAAGTAGCCGCGGGGCGGGTTGAGTGACAGCAAAAGCCGCAGCCCCGCCGAGTCGCCGTCCTCACGCAGCCCGCGGGTCACACTGTTCCGCCAGCCCGCCAGCAGCGGTTCCCGGCCACGGCCGGGCAGCAGGTGCAGGCTGAGAACCAGCTCCCACACCGGATCCGCCGCCGGAGCCACCCGGGTCCGGAGGATGTCCTCGGCGGAAAAGTAGATCTTCAGCATGGACGGCTCCCGCGTCGCCCGGCAGAGGGGATGCCTGGCAACCGTTTGCACTGTACCTGGCCGGCACTTATCTCCGTCTTTAAGCGTGGACTGAAAGACCTCGACGCCCCCGGGGACCGTTCGGCATGCTCTCACTGCCCGCACACGGGGGCGGGCACGTCACCCGACGCGCCCGGAACCGGGCACCCGGGGGACGGGGAAGCCGGCGACCGGGCGGCACCACGAGGGTCTGCGGCCACGTTCCGCGGAGGTGTCGTCCGGCCGCCGGTCCACCGCAGGTCAGTCGACCCAGAGCGCCACCCGATGGTCCTCGTCGGTGACGTAGAAGCTCTGCCCGCCCCACTCGGCCACTCCCTCCACGTGGTGGAACGGCGCCAGGTCGGCCACCAGCCCGCCGGGGACCAGGTGCCCGTCGCCGGGCGGGGGAAACCGGACGTGCCGGGAGGTGACCTCGCCGCCGGTCGGGTGGTCGTCGAGCAGCACCGAGCCCTTGCCCAACGCGTCGATCGACCCGACGATCGCCGCGTAGCCGCCGTCGTCCGTGGGCGTGATCGCCCGGAAGCCGGCCAGCGCGCCGGGCGGCGTCACCCCGGTCAGGACGTACGCCCCCGACGCCCGCGGCCAGCTCGGCGCGGGGTCGAACATGCCCGGCACACCGGTCAGCTCGATCAGGATCGGCTCACCGTCGGCGGTGACCGGGAACCGCAGCCCGAGCAGGACACCGCCGGTCGGCGTGAAGGCCGCCGCCTCGACGTTGAGCGGCAGGTCGTCGGGGACGAGCCGGCTGACCCAGCCCTTCGACCGGGCGGTGCCCCGGGCGACGGTCTCCCCGATGAACCGGGCCCGCACCCGCTCGCCCGGCGGCAGCGGGGTGAACGCCGCCTTCAGCAGGGCGTCGTTGACCGCCCGGTGCAGCCGGAACCGGTTGCGGACCACCTGCACCGGCAGGGGGCCCGCCGCCGCGTCGTCCTCGCGGAACCGGGCCACGAAGGCGCGTCGCGGGCGCAGCGGTCCCGCCTTCGAACCGAAGTGGGAGCCGAAGACGTACACCCAGCCGTCGTGGTGGGCGAGCGCCTCGCCGTCCTCCGTGCGGCCGTTCTCCGCCCCGGCGTCGGCGGCCACGTGGTGGGCGACCCAGCGGCCGTCGTCCAGCTCCAGCAGCAGGGCCAGGCAGTGCTCCACCGGCCCCTCGTCCAGCACCGTCCAGAAGCCGCGCCGGGCACCGTGCGCCCGCAGCAGCGGCACGGAGCGCACCGGCAGCAGGTCGCTGGCCTCGTTGCCGGCCACGACGAACTCCAACAGTCGCAGGGTCACCGGGCCAGGGTACGAAGCGCCGGCTCGTACAGTGTCGACATGGCCGACTCCCCCACCGCCGCCTCCCGGACGCCGTCGGACGTCGAGGTGTACGCGGCCCTGCACGCCGACGCCGTCGCGACGCTGCGCCGGTGGGAGCCGACCGGACCGGCCGCCGCCGAGGCCCGCGACCGCACGGTGGCGCTGCTGGCCGCCGGGCCGGTGGCGATGAGCCGGGCGCACCGGCCCGGGCACGTCACGGCGAGCGCGCTGGTGCTCGACGCCACCGGGTCACGGGTGCTGCTCTGCCTGCACGGCAAGTTCCGGCGGTGGGTGCAGCTCGGCGGGCACTGCGAGCCGGCCGACCGGACCCTCGCCGCTGCCGCCCTGCGCGAGGCCGGCGAGGAGTCCGGCATCGCCGGCCTACGGATCGACCCCGTCCCGATCGACGTCGACATCCACCCGGTCAGCTGCCAGGGCGGCTCGCTGCACCACGACGTACGCTTCGCCGTGCTCGCCCCGCCCGGCGCGGTGGAGCGGGTCAGCGAGGAGTCCGAGGCGCTGGGCTGGTTCCCGCCGGACCGGCTGCCGGAGCCGCTGGCCGGCGGGACGGCGCACCTGGTCGCCCCGGCCCTGGCGACGCTCAGACGAGCCCCTCTTCGCCCCGTTCCTTGAGCTCGTCGACGACCTTCTTGACGTCCTGCGCCCGGTCCCGGGGGCAGACCAGCAACGCGTCCGGGGTGTCGACGATGACCAGGTCGTGCACGCCGACGGCGGCCACCAGCCGCCCGGAGTAGGGCACCACCACCAGTCCGGCGCTGTCGTGCAGCAGCACCCCCGGCTTGGCGTCGGCGCCGAGCACCACGTTGCCGTCCGCGTCGGCGGGCAGCACCTCGCCCAGGGTGTGGAAGTCGCCGACGTCGTTCCAGCCGAAGTCGCCCGGCACGGTCGCCACCCGGCCGGCGGTCGCCGCGCCCTCCATCACCGCGTAGTCGACGGAGATCTTCGGCAGCGTCGGCCAGACCGTGCCGAGCACGTCGTCCTGCTCCCCGGTGCCCCACGCCTCGGCGATGGCGACGATCCCGGCGTGCAGGGCGGGCTGCTGGCGGGCCAGCTCGGCGAGGAACACGTCGACCCGCCAGACGAACATGCTGGCGTTCCAGAGGTGCCGCCCGGAACGCAGGTACGCCTCGGCCACCTCGGCGCTCGGCTTCTCCTTGAACTCCGCCACCGGCCGCAGCGGGCCCCCGTCGACCGGGTCGCCGGTCTGGAGGTAGCCGTAGCCGGTCTCGGCCCGGGTCGGGGTGATGCCGACCGTCATCAGCAGGCCCCGCTCGGCACCGCGTACCGCCTCCCGGACGACCTCCCGCCAGCGCTCCGGATCACCGATCAGGTGGTCCGCGGCGAAGGAACCCATCACCGCCTCCGGGTCGCGCCGCGCGATGACCGCGGCGGCCAGGGCGATGGCCGCGCACGAGTCCCGGGGCGAGGGCTCGACCAGGATGTTCTCCTCCGGCAGCCCGGCGAGCTGGCGCGCGACCGCCGTCACGTGCGCGGTCCCGGTGACCACCAGGGTGCGTTCGGCGGTGGTCAGCGGGCCCAGCCGGTCCACCGTCGCCTGGAGCAGCGAGGCGGCGGAGCCGGTCAGCGGGTGGAGGAACTTGGGATGGCCGGCGCGGGACAGCGGCCACAACCTCGTGCCACTGCCACCCGCCGGGATGACGGCGTAAATCACCCGCACATCATGCCCGATTCGCCTGACCGGGGACGCATTCTCGCGCCGCCGGTCGCGGCGGTCAGGACCGGGCCCGGCTCCAGGCGGCGATGTGCACCTCGGCGCTGGACTCCCAGGTGAACTCCTTGGCCCGGTCGAAACCGGCCTTGGCCAGGGACAACCGCCGCTGCTCGTCGTCGAGCAGCGCGGCCAGGTCCGTGGCGATCTGGTCGGGCGCCTCGCTGGTGTACGCGACCGCGTCGCCGCCCACCTCCGGCAGCGACAGCCGGGGCGTGGTGAGCACCGGGGCGGCGCACGCCATCGCCTCCAGGATCGGCAGGCCGAAACCCTCCCCGTAGGACGGGTAGGCGGCCACCAGCGCCCCGCCGAGGAAGCCGGGCAGGTCCGCGTAGCGGAGATAGCCGGGACGGAGCAGCCGCAGGTGCGACGGGACCTCCGCCACCGCGCGGTCGATGTCGTCGTCGTGCCCCTGGCCGCCGGCGATCACCAGGGCCGGCGGATCCACCCGGTCGGCCACCGCGCGGGCCCAGCCGCGGATCAGGTTCGGCACGTTCTTGCGCGGCTCCTTGGCCCCGAGGAAGGCCACGTAGTTGGTGCCGCCGAGCCCCAGCCGGGCCCGGACCCGGGCCTTCTCCTCGTCGCCGGGCGCGTGGAAGGCCGCGTGGTCGACGCCGTGGTAGGCCACGTCGATCCGGGTGGGGTCGGCGTCGAGCAGCCGGATCAGCTCGTCGCGGGTGGCCTTGCTCGGCACGATCACCCGGTTGGCGCGGCGCAGCGACGTCTTGATCGCGCTGCGGAAGAAGGTGCGCCGCGACTTGTCGTAGTGCTCCGGCTCGGTGAAGAACGTCGCGTCGTGCACGGTCACCGTGACGGGGCAGCCGGCGCGCAGCGGGCAGGTGTAGAAGGGCGAGTGCAGCACCTGCGCGCCCACCTGCTGGGCGAGCAGCGGCAGACCGGTCTGCTCCCAGGCGAGCCGGGCGGGGCGGTGCGCGACGGCCGCCGGGGCCGGAATGATCTCCGCACCGGGCAGCATCCGGCTGTAGCGCTCCAGGTCGGTGCGGAGGCAGACGACGGCCAGCTCCACCCCCGACCCGCACACCTTGCCGAGGGCGCCGAGCAGCCCGTCGACGTATCGACCGACACCACCACGGTCGACGGGGACACTCGTGGCGTCGATGAGCACGCGGGGCGGGCGACCGGCGGTCACGGGGCGACTCCTTGAACTGACGGGCCTGTGGGGAACAACACTCCGGCAAGCCTACGCCGGAGCCCGGCGCGGACGCTGACTGCGACCCGACCGTACGCCGACTTGTCGTCGTCATCGAGCACGGCGACCGGGGGTATCGTTCGCGCCGATGGCCGACAACATTGCCCGGGTCTTCGCCGACGCGATCGCGACCGACCCGACCCGACCGCTGCTGACCTGGTACGACGACGCCACGGGCGAACGGACCGAGCTATCCGGCGCCACGCTGGCGAACTGGGTGGCCAAGACGGCCAACCTGCTCGTCGACGAGGTGGCCGTGGGCCCCGGCGACGTCGCCGCGGTGCTGCTGCCCCCGCACTGGCAGACCGCCGCGGTGCTGCTCGGCTGCTGGTCGGCCGGGCTGAACGTCGCCGACACGCCGGGCGACGTGGACGTGCTCTTCGCCGCCGCCACGCGGCTGGCCGAGGCGGAATCCTGGTCGGCGGGCGAGCGCTACGTCCTCGCCCTCGACCCGTTCGCCCTGCCGATGCGTCAGGTGCCGCCCGGCTTCGCCGACTACGTGTCGGAGGTACGCGCGCACGGCGACCACTTCAGCCCGTACGCGAAGGGTGGCCCGGTCGAGGCGGAGCTGCTGGTCCGCGCGACCGCCCGCGCGGCGCAGTGGGGCATCGGGCGCGGCGACCGCGTCCTGATCGACACGGGGACGTACCCGGACCCGGTCGACTGGCTGCTCGCCCCGCTGACGGCCAACGCCACCACGGTCCTCTGCGCCAACGCCGACCCCTCCACCCTCCCCACCCGCGCCACCACGGAACGAGTAACCCACCCCCTCCCCTGACCCCCCACTCCCCCACTCCCCCACCCACCCGCCCGTGCCCTCGCGCGTCGATCACGCCCTAGCGCGTCGATCATGCAGTTGTGGTGCCCCGCAAAACGGGCAGAGCAGAATATTCCGCCCACCACAACTCCATGATCGACGCGTAGGGCGGGGGCGGGGCAGGGGGGCGGGGCAGGGGGGCGGGGTGGGTCAGGGGCGGGGGGTGCGGTGTTGGGCGAGGGTGGCGAAGGCGGTGAGGGACTCCGGGTTGGCCAGGGCGCCCCTGGCCGCCGCCGAGTCCACCGGGGTGCCCGTCAGGATCTTCTTCACCGGCACCTCCAGCTTCTTCGCCGACAGGGTGCGCGGGACGGCCCGCACCTGGTGGATCTCGTCCGGGACGTGCCGGGGCGACAGGGCGGTACGCAGCTCGCGGCAGATCTTCTTCCGCATCGCGTCGTCCAGCTCCAACCCCTCGGCGAGCACCACGAACAGCAGCAGTTCGCCGGCGCCGCCCTCGTCGTCCTCCAGGTGCACGACCACCGAGTCGACGACCTCGTCGAGCCCCTCGACGACCGAGTAGAACTCGGCGGTGCCGAGCCGCACGCCGCCCCGGTTGAGGGTGGCGTCGGAACGGCCCGTGATCACGCAGCCGCCCCGCTCGTTGATGGTGATCCAGTCGCCGTGCCGCCAGACGCCCGGGTAGAGGTCGAAGTAGGCCTCCCGGTAGCGGGTGCCGTCCGCGTCGTTCCAGAAGCCGACCGGCATGCTCGGCATCGGCTCGGTGATCACCAGCTCGCCCAGCTCGCCGACGACCGGGGTGCCGTCGGCCGACCGGGCCTCCACCTTGGCGCCGAGCGCCCGGCAGGTGATCTCACCGGCGTGCACCGCCAGCAGCGGCACGCCGCCGACGAACCCGGTGCAGACGTCCGTGCCGCCGGAGAGCGACTGGAGCTGGAGGTCGTCGCCGACCGTCTCGTACACCCAGGTGAAGCCCTCGGCGGGCAGCGGCGCGCCGGTCGAGCCGACCCCGCGCAGCGCGGAGAGGTCGGCGGTCTCCCTCGGCACCAGCCCGGCCTTGCGGCAGGCCAACAGGAACGGCGCGGACGTGCCGAAGTACGTGGTGCCGGTCTCGGCGGCCAGCCGCCACAGGGCGCCCAGGTCGGGGTGGCCCGGGTTGCCGTCGAAGAGCACGATCGCCGCGCCCACCGCCGGCCCGGAGACCAGGAAGTTCCACATCATCCAGCCGGTGGTGGTGAACCAGAAGAACCGGTCCGCCGGGCCCAGGTCGTGGTGCAGGGCGAGCATCTTCAGGTGCTCCAGCAGGATGCCGCCGTGGCCGTGCACGATCGGCTTCGGCAGCCCCGTGGTGCCGGAGGAGTAGAGCACGTAGAGCGGGTGGTCGAAGGGGACCGGCGTGAAGGCCAGCGGCTCGTCGGTGCCGGCGGCCAGCTCGGACCAGGCCAGCGCGCCCTCGGGCGGCGGTCCGGCCGGGTCGAGGTAGGCGATGCTGACGGTGTGCTCCACCGACGGCAGGGCGGCCCGGATCGCGGCCACCTCGCCGCGCCGGTCCACCGGCTTCTCGCCGTAGCGGTAGCCGTCCACGGCGACGAGGACCTTCGGCTCGATCTGCTGCCACCGGTCGGTGACGCTGCGGGTGCCGAACTCCGGCGCGCAGGAGGAGAAGATCGCGCCCAGGCTGCTGGTGGCGAGCAGCAGCACGTACGTCTCGGGGATGTTGGGCGCGTAGGCGGCCACCCGGTCGCCGGCGGTGACGCCGAGCCGGCGCAGCCCGGCGGCCACCCGGCGGACCTGCTCGCGCAGTTCGGCGGCGGTGAGCGTGACCGGCGCCCGGGTCTGGCCGTGCGCGATGACCACCGGGTCGTCGTCGGCCCGGCCCGGCATCCGCAGCACGTTCTCGGCGTAGTTGAGGGTGGCGCCGGGGAACCACCTGGTCCCGGGCATCCCTTGGCCGCTCAGTGTGGCGGTCGGCGGGGTGTGCGCGACCACCTCGAAGTGGTCCCAGACCGACCGCCAGAACGCGTCCAGGTCCGTGACCGACCAGCGCCAAAGCTCGTCGTAGTCGGCGAAGTCCAGCCCCCGGTGCTCACGCAGCCAGCGCAGGTAGCTTCCGATCCGGGACCGCTCGCGTACGTCCGCCGGCGGCGTCCACAGCACGTCACCCACTGCTCCACCCTCCCCTGGCCCCGCACGACACTGTGAAATGGGCCGTGGCGCCATCTTGCCCTACCTCAGAGCGCCATTCTCCGCACCCGACCTCCGTCGGCGCACGTGCGGAACCCACATGCCCCACCATGCCCCTGTGTGGGCCGGGCGGGGAAGTGCCCCGCCCTGTCTCGCCCGAGGCCGGCGCGGCGGCCCTGACGTGGCCGCCGGAGCCAGGCTTGACACGTCCGCCGGAGCCATGCCTGACACGTCCGCCGGCGCGGGGGCCCGACGTGCCCGCCGGCGCGGGCCGCTGGCGGGTCAGCCGGCGCGGTGGGCCTGGATGGCGCGTCGCCGGGCCAGCCGGTGCGCGCGGCGGATCTCCGCCTCCCGGAACCGGCGCTCGTCCTCCGGGCTCTCCGGCAGCACCGGCCGGACCGCCCGCGGCGCGCCGCCGAGGTCGACGCCCACGAAGACCAGGTACGCCGTGGCCACCCGCACCGGCTCGTCCTCGGCCGAGTCCCACCGCTCGGCCACCACCCGGACCCCGACCTCCATCGAGGTCTGCCCCGTCCAGTTCACCTGGGCGTGCGCGTGCAGCAGGTCCCCGACCCGGACCGCCTCGGTGAAGACGATCTCGTCGATGGCCGCGGTGACCGCCGTGCCGCCGCTGTGCCGCGCCGCGGCGGCCCCCGCCACGTCGTCGATGAACTTCATCAGCACCCCGCCGTGCACGGTGCCGTAGAGGTTGACGTCGACCGCGGTCATGATCCGGCTCAGGGTGACCCGGGAGTAGGAGGTCGGCTTGCCGGCCGGCGCGGTGGAGGGGTGCTCGGTCATGTCGGAAACGGTACGGTGCGCGGATGCGACATCTCTGGAGCTTCCTCGCGGGGTTGGTGGTGGCGCCCGTCACGTGGGTGCTGGTCACCCTCGGGCAGGACGGGTCGGCGGGCACCGTCGGCCGTTGGGTCGAGATCGGCACGTCGAACTCGGCCAATCTCATCGAGCCCGCCGTCTACCTCGCCGTCGGCGGGGTGCTGCTCGGCCTGCTCGGCACGCTGCGTACGTCACCGCTCGGCCCGCTCGTGGCCGGGCTGCTGCTCGCCGCCCCGTACGTGGGAATGTTCGTCGCGCCCTTCGAGGTGCGGGACCGCATCCCGGACGGCTGGAAGGTCTTCGGCGACCCCCTGCCGCTGCACCTGCCGGTGGAGAACGGCACGCTCTTCCTCATCGGCATGCTGCTGGTCGTCGCCACCTTCAGCGGGCAGCGGTGGCGGCGGTGGCCCCGACCCGTGGTCGAGCCGACGCCGGCGCCCGCCGAGGGGCCGGAGCGCAACGACTTCACGCTGACCGACTGGCCGCCGGCCGAGCCGGCCGACCGGGACACCGCCCCGCCGAGCCTCGGCTACCCGGACGAGACGCCGACGGAGCCGCTGCCGCGCCGCACCGGCGGGGGTTCGCCCTGGTCGGCGCCGCCGCGCGCCGGCAACCGCCCGGAGGACGAGACGACGACCGAGATCCGCTGACGCTCCCGCCGCACGCGCGCCGGCTGGCGGGCGGCGGGGGGACCGGGATCCGGTGAGGACACGGGCGGGCCGGACGACCGGCCCGCCCGCCGACCCGGCTCAGCCCTTCAGGAGCTGACGGGCCATCACGATGCGCTGCACCTGGTTGGTGCCCTCGTAGATCTGCGTGATCTTGGCGTCCCGCATCATCCGCTCGACCGGGTAGTCGCGGGTGTAGCCGTAGCCGCCGAGCAGCTGCACGGCGTCGGTGGTGATCTCCATGGCCGCGTCCGAGGCGAAGCACTTGGCCGCCGCGCCGAAGTAGGTCAGGTCGGCGTCGCCCCGCTCGGACTTGCCGGCCGCCGCGTACGTCAACTGCCGGGCCGCCTCCAGCTTCATGCCCATGTCGGCGAGCATGAACTGGACGCCCTGGAACTCGGCGACCGCCTTGCCGAACTGCTTGCGCTCCTGGACGTACCCCTTGGCGTAGTCGAGCGCGCCCTGGGCGATGCCGACGGCCTGCGCGGCGATGGTGACCCGGGTGTGGTCCAGGGTCTTCATCGCGGTGCCGAAGCCGGTGCCCTCGGCGCCGATCATGCGGTCCGCGGGGATCCGGACGTTGTCCAGGTAGACCTCGCGGGTCGGCGAGCCCTTGACGCCGAGCTTCTTCTCCGGGGCGCCGAAGCTGACCCCGGCGTCGGACTTCTCGACCACGAAGGCGGAGATGCCCCGGGACCGGGCCGACGGATCGGTCACCGCGAAGACGGTGTAGAACTCCGACACCCCCGCGTTGGTGATCCAGCGCTTCACGCCGTTGAGCACCCAGTGATCGCCGTCACGCACCGCGCGGGTGGTCATCGACGCCGCGTCGCTGCCGGCCTCCGGCTCGGAGAGGCAGTACGAGAACATCGCCTCGCCCGCCGCCACCGGGGTCAGGTAGCGCCGCTTGAGCTCCTCGGAACCGGCCAGCAGCAGCGGCATGGTGCCGAGCTTGTTGACCGCCGGGATCAGCGAGGACGAGGCGCAGGCCCGCGCCACCTCCTCGATCACGATGGCCGTGGCCAGCGCGTCCGCGCCCGCGCCGCCGTACTCGGCGGGGACGTGCGGGGCGTGGAAGTCGGCGGCCCGCAGCGCGTCGTAGGACGCCTTCGGGAACTCGCCGGTCTCGTCCGCCTCGGCGGCGTGCGGCGCCACCTTGGCCGCACAGACCTCACGGACCGCCTCCCGGATCGCCTCGTGCTCCTCGGGCAACCGGTAGACGTCGAACGACTGCTCTGCGGCCATGTCGGCCCCTCCCCTTCACCGCTATCATGCGCAGTCTGTAGCGTCTCCTGACCGCCGACGGCGCAGACTGAAGGATAGCGACAGAGTTCAGGTCATGTTACCGCCGCGTAGCCTTGGACGTGGTGGAGCGCCGACGCCGCCCGGCGACGATGGAACAGGCAGACGTTAGAGTCCCTCCGGTGCCCGCCCAGGCGCCGCAGCAGAACGCGACGCGACGACGCGACGCCAGCGCGAGCGGAGAAGACAGGCGTGACGATCCCGTACCCGAACACCCAGCCGATGCCCGCCATCGCCGCGGTGACGCCCCCCTCCGGCGCGCAGCGGCCGCGGGTGACCTTCCTGGGCACCGGCTATCTCGGTGCGACCTACGCCATCTGCTACGCGGAACTCGGCTACGAGGTTCTCGGCTTCGACGTCGACGCCGACAAGATCGCCATGCTCAACGCCGGCGAGGTGCCGATCCACGAGCCCGGCCTCGACGAGCTGCTCAAGCGCAACCTGGCGGCCGGGCGGCTGCGGTTCAGCACGGACATCGCCGAGGTCGCCGAGTTCGGTGACGTGCACTTTATCTGCGTCGGCACGCCGCAGCGCGCCGACGGGATGGGCGCCGACCTGTCGTACGTCGAGGCGTCGGTCACCAGCCTGGCCCAGCACCTGACCCGCAAGGCGCTGATCGTCGGCAAGTCGACCGTGCCGGTCGGCACCGCCGAGTGGGTGGAGCAGCTGGTCAGCAAGCACACCCCCGCCGACCTGGGCGTCGAGGTGGCGTGGAGCCCGGAGTTCCTCCAGGAGGGCTTCGCCGTCGACGACGTGCTGCGGCCCAACCGGATCGTCGTCGGCGTCAAGAGCGAGTGGGCCAACGGCATGCTCTACGCCGCCCACAAGGGCGTCTTCGACCTGGCCGCCACGGAGGACCGCGAGGTGCCCCTGGTGGTCACCGACTTCGCCACCGCCGAGCTGGTCAAGGTCGCCGCGAACGCCTTCCTCGCCACCAAGATCTCCTTCATCAACGCGATGGCCGAGGTCTGCGAGGCCTCCGGCGGCGACGTCACCCACCTCGCCCGGGCCATCGGCTTCGACCCGCGCATCGGCAACCGGTTCCTCCAGGCCGGGCTCGGCTTCGGCGGTGCCTGCCTACCCAAGGACATCCGCGCGTTCCAGGCCCGCGCCCAGGAGCTGGGCGCCGGGGAGGCGCTGCGCTTCCTGCACGAGGTCGACCTGATCAACCTGCGCCGCCGGACCCGGGTGGTCCAGCTCGCCGCCGAGCTGCTCGGCCGCCGCTCCGGGCCCGCCGGACCGGACCTCTCCGGCACGCGCGTGGCCGTGCTCGGCGCGACCTTCAAGCCCAACACCGACGACGTACGCGACGCGCCGGCGCTCTCCGTCGCCTCGCTGCTGCGCAAGGCCGGCGCCGACGTGCACGTCTACGACCCGCAGGGCATGGAGCGGGCGCGCGCCGTGGCGCCCGAGCTGGTCTACGAGCCCGGCATCAACGAGGCCGTGACCGGGGCGGACCTGGTCTGCGTACTCACCGAGTGGGCCGACTTCCGCAACGCCGACCCGGTGGCCCTCGGCGAGCTGGCCGCCGGCCGCAAGGTGGTCGACGGCCGCAACTGCCTGGATTCGGCACTGTGGACGCAGGCCGGCTGGGAGTACCGCGGCATGGGCCGCCCCTGACGATCGACGACCGACGGCCGGTCGCGGAGCACGCTCCGCGACCGGCCGTTCGCCGTCCGCGTGGACGATCTTTGCCCCGGACCCGCCGACAACTGTCGAAATCCGCGCCCACATTGGGCATGCTGCCAAGGTGGGAGTCCACAGTGCGGGTGGAGGGGTGTCGTGGCGAGCTTTCAGTGCTCCTCGTGCGGCCGGGAGATCAAACCGGCCGTCAGCTGCCCGCACTGCGGTGCGCACCAGCCACAGTGGGTCGAGCACCTGGCGGAGATCGAGCGGTCCATCGCGGAGATGAAGGCCCGCGAGGCCGCCATCGCCAGCGAGCAGCGGCAGATCGCCGCCAAGATGCAGGCCGCGCTCTTCCAGCGGGACATCCTCGCCCACGCGGGTGAGGAACGTCTCAAGCAGGCCACCCGCCCCTGTCGGGTACTGCGCCGCAGGCCGGGCCGCCGGCCGCCCACGGCCGCCACCGGCGCCCCGCCCCGGGTCCCCCGGCAGGGCACCCCGGCCGGCCCGGAGGACCCGCCCCCGCCGCCGCCGTCGACCGCCACCTGGCTCGACGCCGACGACCCGGAGCACCCCCCGGAGGCGTCCTCCCGCGAGGTGCAGAACATCCCCCTCGGGCTCGGCGCGCTGCTGCTCGGGGTCGCCGCCGTGGTCTTCGCCGCGGTGGCCACCAGCTCCATGGACGCGCTGGCCCGGCTGGGCATCCTGCTGCTCGCGACCGTGCTGATGCTGCTCGCCCCGCCGGTGCTGGCCCGGCGCGGGCTGACCTCGACCGCCGAGACCATCTCCGCGGTCGGCCTGCTCCTGGTGCCGCTCGCCGGCTACGCGCTGTGGGCGGTGGACCGGATCGGCAACGGCGGCGCCTCAGGCGCGATCTTCGCCGCCATCATCTTCGCCGTCACCGCCGGCGTCTCCTTCGGCTACGCGCGCTGGACAGGGCTGCGCGCCCCCCGGTTCGCCACGGTGCTGGCGGCCCAGCCGGTGCTGCCGCTGCTGGCCTCCGACCGGATCACCGGCCCGGGCGGCTGGGCGCTCGTGCTGACCGCGGTGGCCCTGCTCGACCTCTGGCTGGCACGTTCGACGGTCACCGTGGAGCGGCCGGTCCGCCGGGACCTGCCCGGGCCCTCGGCGACACCCGCCGGTCCCCCGGCCGCGCCCCGGCAGCGCCGCGCCGACGGCCGCCCGGAGGGGGCGCCCGAGGAGGCCGGCGAGGTGCTCGACGGCGGGCTACCGGCGCAGGACCGGGTACCGGCCGCCCGCCCGGTGCCGTGGCTGCGGGAGCTGACCTGGGCGCTGCACGGGGTGGCGGTCGCCCTCGCCCTCGCGTACGCCGTCTCCGCCCTGCTCCGCGCGGGCACCGTGCCGGCCGCGACCGGGGCCGGCACGGTGCTGCTGCTGGCCGCCGCGGTGGGGCTGGCCGGGACGCTGGTGCTGCGCCGGCCGCCGCTGCCCGACCTCGGCGCCGGGATCTTCACCCTCGCCGTGATCGGCGCGCTGAGCCGGATCGCCTCGGTGGCGTTCCCCGGGCGGGCGCTGTTGCTGATCGCGGCGGTCATCACGCTGACCGGGCTGGCCGTCCGGGCGGTGCCGGAGGCGGCCCGACGCGGACCGCAGCTCGCCTCGGCGGTGGCGCTCACGGTCAGCGGGGTGGTGGTCGCCGGGGGTGCCCTGCGCGCCGGGGTGGCCCCCGTCCGGGCCGCGCTGCCGGCCTGGGCGGCCGACCTGGACCGCTACCCGGCCGAGCTGGCGGCGGCCGTGGGACCGGCCGCCTGGCAGCTCGCCGCGAGTGCCTTCCTGCTGACCGTCGCCGCGGTGCTGGCCCTGCCACCCGAGATCCGCCGGGAGTTCGCGGTGGTCGGCGCGGCGCTGACCGCGCTCGCCGTACCGGCGTCGTTCGGTCTCGGCTGGGCGGTGGCGCCCTGGCCGATGGTGCTGACGGCGGTCGGCATCGGGGTGGTGGGGCTCTCCGCCCGCACCGAACGCGCGGCGCTGGCGCACGCGGCGACCGCCGCCGGCGTCGGCCTGTTCGGCGCGGGCGCGGGACTGGCCCGGCCGGCGTTGACCACCGCGGTCCTGCTCACCCTGTTCGCCGCCGGGGTCCTGGTCGCCGTGGCGCCCCGGATGCGGCTCGCCCCGGCGGCGGCCGACACCGTCTCGGCCTGGGCCGCCGGCGGCGCGGCGTTCGCGCTGCCGGGCGCGGTGGCCGCCTTCGTCGCCGCGACCGTGCCGTCCGGCCCGACGCCCACCCCGGCGAGCCTGCGCGAGGTCACCGTCCCGGTGCTCGCGGCCAGCTTCCTGGCGGTCTGCGTCACCCTCGGACACGCCGCCGTCGTGCAGGTCTCCCAGCGCCGCATCCCGACGCCGCTGGCGGTGGGTACGGCCCTCGGCGCGGTCACCGTCACCGCCGCCGCGTTCGGGGCCCCGGGCGCCACCGCCGCCGACGCCTGGGTCGGTGGCCTGCTGCTCGTCGCCGCCGCGATGGTGGTGTTCGCCGGCCCCATCGACGCCGGTCGGCGCTCCGACCTCACGCTGGACGGCTCCGACCTGGCCGCCGCGGCGGTGACCGCCGCCCTGATCGCCACCCTGGCCCGGATCGCGGCCGTCCTCGCCCCCGGCGGGCAGCTCGCCGTCGCCGCCGCGCTGGTGCTGGTGGTGGCCGTGGCCGCCCGGGCCATGCCGGAGGAGTGGCGACGGGGACCCATCGTCGGCCTCGCCGTCGGCGGCGTGCTGATCGGGCTGCTGGCCGGCTGGAGCGCGCTGCGGGGCGGGCTGGGTGTGCTCGCCACCCCGGGCCCGATCTGGGCCGGCGACCTGAGCGGTTGGCCGGCCGGGCCGA
Source organism: Micromonospora sp. LOL_025 (assembly GCF_048060285.1). Lineage (NCBI taxonomy): Bacteria > Bacillati > Actinomycetota > Actinomycetes > Micromonosporales > Micromonosporaceae > Micromonospora > Micromonospora sp. LOL_025. The sequence continues at coordinate 29,224 of NZ_JBHMIR010000025.1, forward strand.
CCGGTGGGTCGACGTGGCAGGCCCCGGTCGCGCTGGCCCTGCTCGGCGTCGCCGCCGCCGTGCTGCTGCCGCCACCGTGGAAGTACGACGTGTCGGGCGCGGCGGCCGTGCTCGCCACGATCGGCGCGCCGGCCGCGTTCGACCTGCCGTGGTGGTCGCCCGTCCTGGTCGGCGGCATGGTCGCCACCGTCTTCGGGGCTGCCGCCGTGGCCGCGGTCGACCCCCGCGCCGGCCTGTCGCGGGCGGTCGTGGCCGGTGTCGTCGCCCTGCACGCCGCCGGGGCGGGCCTGGTCCGGCCGTGGACCACCGCGCTCGCGCTGGGCAGCATCGCGCTGATCGGCATCGTGGTGGCGGCGCTGGCCCGGTCGCTGGCGGTGCCGCTGGTGGACGACATCGAGACCGAGGGGATGCCGCCGCACCTCGCCCAGATCGGGGGCGCCGCGGCCGGCGCCGCCCTGCTCGCGTTCCCCGGTGCCGTCGCGGCGCTGGCGGCCGAGTTCGGGCGTGCGCCGGAGGTGGTGCTCACCGCCGCGTTGGCCGCGTCGAGCCTGGGTCTGGCGGCGGTGGCCGCCGTCCGGCGACGGATCCCCCAGTACCTCCCCTGGGCGAGCGCGGCGGTGGTCGGCGGCGCCACGGTGAGCGCCCTGGCCGCCGTCCCCGCCGGCATGCCCGTCGGCGTCTACGCCGCCGCGGCGGCCCTGCTCGGGGTGCTCGCGGAGCTGGTCCGGGGCGCGACCGAACCGCCGGTCGGCGCGGCCCAGCCGGTCCGGCGCTGGTCGGTGCTCCTCGACGGTGCGCTGCGGCGGCTGCCGGACGACGGCACGCGCCGCTGGCGGGTCAGCCCCGCCGCCGGTGCGCTCGCCGCCGCCGCGCTGCCCACCGCCCTGGCGCTGGTGTCGATCGCGCCGTCCCTGGTCGTCGCCCTGGTCGATCCGCACCGCAGTCTCGGCCGGGTCTGGCAGGGGCCACCGCCGGAGCTGCTCACCCCGCCGCCCGACGCGGTCGACGCGACCCATGTGCTGACCGCACTGCTGCTCACCGCGACCGCCGCGCTCGCCGCCACCGGCTTCAGCGGCGGGCGACGTTCCCGGGCCGTGCCGGTGGTGCTGCCCGGCGCCGCCGTCACCCTGCTGATCACCCCGGTGTCGCTCGGCAACGGCTGGCCGGCGAGCACCCTGGCGGCGCTGGCCGTGTTCACCATCTCGATGCTGGGCCTGGCGCTCACCCCGCCCCCGCCGCTGGCCGAACGGGCCCGCTCGCTGCGGCTGGCCCGGGTGCTCGTCTTCGCCATCGGCCTGGCCGCCGGGAGCGCGGGCCTGATCGGCGGTCTGGCGACGCGGGAGCTGACCCTGTTCACGCTGGGCGGCGCGGTCGGCGTCGGCACGGTGGCCGCGATCTTCGGTACCACCCAGCGGGCGCGCATCCTCGGTTGGCTGTTCGCCTCGCTGACGGCGCAGCTCTTCGTGCTCACCGCCGGCCTGGTGGCCGGTCTCGCGGCCGTCTGGTCCGCGTTCGGCGTACTGGCGGTCGGCGCGGCCCTCCAGGTGTTCGCCGCGACCCTGCCCCGGCTGCGTCGCCCCGAGGCCCAGCCGGAGGCGGCCACCGTCGAGTGGAGCGGGTACGCCGCCGCCCTGATCGCCCTGGCGTTGGCCTTCGACTCGCCCCGGCACATCGCGGCGCTGCTGGCCGCCTGGGGTGCGGTGCTGGGCGTGGCGGCGACCCGACCGGGCCGCCGGCCGGTGGAGCGGCGCATCCTGTTCTGGGCGGTGGTGGTCTGCGAGATCGCCGCCTGGTGGATCCTGATGCGGGTCGCCGACGTGGCGCTACCGGAGGCCTACACGCTGCCCTTCGCCGCGCTCGCCCTGCTCGTGGGCGTGCTGGAGTTGCGGCACCGGCCCGACCTGAGCAGCTGGGTCGCGTACGGGCCCGCGCTGGTCGCCGCGTTCGTGCCGACCCTGGCGATCGTGCTGGCCACCGACTCCAGCACGCTGCGCCAGGTGCTGCTGCTGCTCGGCGCCGTGGCCGTCCTCGTCTTCGGGTCGATGAGCCAGCAGCAGGCACCGGTGATCGTCGGCGCCGCCGTGACGGCGATCGCGGCGGTGCACGCCCTGTTCAGCCTGGGTCCGTGGCTGGCCCTGATCCCCGTCGGCATCCTGCTGCTGGCGCTCGGCGCGAGCAACGAGCGCCGGCGCCGCGCCCAGGAACGCCTCCAGACGGCCCTACGCGGCATGCGATGAGATTGGCGGGCCCGTCCCCCGGCTACCGGCGCGGGCGGGCCCGCTGAGCCCCGTGGCAGCCGGCGGTCAGGCGCTCCGGTGCGGGCGTCAGGTCCGCCGTCTCGCTTTTCCGTTGGGTCGCCGGCCTTCCAAGGAACACGCAGTGTGACTTATCGACTCGACCGGCTACTTGCCCCGTCTCCCCTTTGCTCTGCAGCCATCGACGCAACAGTTACCGTTCGTGAGGGATTCTTGAGGCGTCAACCACCGCAGTGCTGAGAAAGCCCCAGCTCAGGCCACTGGTGCGTGGATGGATGCAGAGCAAAGGGAGGGAAGGAATGCTCCGACCCCGAGCCATCACCGTTACCCTGAGCAACGCAGACGTCCGTCACGGACAGCGACTACCTCGCACGCGCCGACGACACGGACCATCTCGGCCCCACCGCCGACCAGCGCCAGGTCGACGTCCGGCCCTCGGGGCCGTCCGGCGCGGAAGATCTCAGGCGAGGGAGGCGCGCAGGGCCGCGTCCTTCTCGGCGACCAACTGCTCCAGGTCGGCCTGGTAGGCCGACATGCGGTCGAGCAGGGCGCGGTCGGCGGCGGCCAGGATGCGGACGGCGAGCAGCCCGGCGTTGCGGGCGTTGCCGATCGACACGGTGGCCACCGGCACGCCGGCCGGCATCTGCACGATGGAGAGCAGCGAATCCATCCCGTCGAGGTGCTTCAACGGCACGGGGACGCCGATCACGGGCAGTGGGGTGACCGAGGCGACCATCCCGGGCAGGGCGGCGGCGCCACCGGCCCCGGCGATGATGACCTTCAGGCCCCGGTCGGCTGCGGCGCGACCGTAGTCGATCATCTTGATCGGGGTCCGGTGCGCCGAGACGACCTCGACCTCGTACGGCACCTCGAACTCGTCCAGCACCTCGGCGGCGGCCTTCATCGTCGGCCAGTCCGAGTCGCTGCCCATGATCAACCCAACGACGCTCACGCCGGTCCGCCTCTCGTTCGCGACTGCGGGGCTCCCAAGCTCACTTCTCGCGCTCACTGGTGCCCCTCGCGCAGCCAGCGGGCCGCGCGCGCGGCCCGCGTCCGTACGTCGTCCAGGTCGTCACCGAGCACCGTGACGTGCCCGATCTTGCGGCCGGGCCGCACCTGCTTGCCGTAGAGGTGCACCTTCGCGCCCGGCTCGGCCGCGAAGAGGTGGTGCAGCCGCTCGTCGATCGACATCCCGCCCGGCTCGCCGCCGAGCACGTTCGCCATCACCACCACGGGAGCGGTCAGCGAGGTGTCGCCCATCGGGTAGTCGAGCACCGCCCGCAGGTGCTGCTCGAACTGCGACGTGCGGGCGCCCTCGATGGTCCAGTGCCCCGAGTTGTGCGGTCGCATCGCCAGCTCGTTCACCACGATCCGGCTGCCCCCGGGCGCGGCCCGGTCGGCGACCTCGAACAGCTCCACGGCGAGCAGGCCGACCACACCGAGCGCGGTGGCCAGGTCGATGGCGAGCTGCTGGGCGGCGACCGCCAGCTCCTCCGGCAGGCCCGGCGCGGGGACGAGCACCTCGACGCAGATACCGTCGCGCTGCACCGTCTCCACCACCGGGTACGCGGCGACCTGCCCGAACGGCGAGCGGGCCACCTGCACGGCGAGTTCCCGGCGCAGCGGCACCCGCTCCTCGACGATCAGCCGGGTGCCGCCGGCCAGCAGGGTCCTGGCCAGCTCCTCGGCCTGCGCCGCGTCGTCGACCAGCCAGACGCCCCGGCCGTCGTACCCGCCGCGGGCCGCCTTGAGCACCACCGGCCAGCCGGTCTCGTCGCCGAACGCCACCAGGTCGGCGGGCTCGGCGACTCCTCGCCACGCCGGGTTCGGTGCGCCCAGCTCGCCGAGCCGCTCCCGCATGGCGCGCTTGTCCTGGGCGTGCAGCAGCGCGTCGGCCGGCGGAAAGAGCTTCACGCCCTCGGCGGCCAGCGTGCGGATGTGCTCGGTGGGGACGTGCTCGTGGTCGAAGGTGACCACGTCGCAGGCCTTGGCGAAGGTGCGCAGCGCGGCGAGGTCGGTGTGGTCGCCGTACTGGACGTCGGCGGCGACCAGCGCGGCGCCGTCGTCGGGGGCCAGCGCGAGCACGCGCAGCGACTGGCCGAGGGCGATCGCGGACTGGTGGGTCATCCGGGCCAGCTGGCCACCGCCCACCATGCCGACAACGGGCAGACCGGTACGGGAATCCATAGCGGCGCCAGCCTATCGGGGCGCCCCGCCACCTGCGCCGCCGGATGGCCGATCGCACCCCGGCCGCAGCCGTGCGCCTCAGCGCCGGGCGAGCTGGCCGACCAGGTCGTCCACCGTCGTCACCGGGCGTTCGCAGACGAAACCCCGGCAGGCGTACGCGGTGGGCCGCCCCTCGACCATCGGCCGGTCGGCGAGCAGGGGCACCCCGGGCTGGCCGGACCGGCCCGCCACGATCACCGCGCCGGGCGGGGCGTGCCGGTGTGCCGCCGCCACCAGCGGGTCCCCGGCCGGCTCGTCGGTGACCACCGCGATCTCGTACGGCCCGGAGAGCAGCGCCTCGCCGACGGCCGCCGCGTAGCCGGTGAACCGGGCGTGCCGGCCGACGATCGGCGCGACGGTCGACAGCGCCGCCTCGGCGGCCTCGCGGTAGCGGGTCTCGCCGCTCAGGGCCGCGTACGCGACCAGCGCCGCGACGATCGCCGAACGCCCGGAGGGCGTGGCGTTGTCGGTCGGGTCGGCCGGCCGGCTCACCAGCCGCTCGGCGTCGTCGGCGGTGTCGTAGAAGGCGCCGCCCGGCGCGGCGAACCGCTCCAGCGCGACGTCGAGCAGCTCACCGGCCAGGGTCAGCCAGCGGCCCGCCCCGGTGAGCTGGTGCAGGGCGCAGAACGCCTCGGCCACGCAGCCGTGGTCCTCCAGCACGCCGGCCGGCTCGCCGACGACCCCACCACGCGAGACACGGCGCAGCCGCCCGGCCACGATGTGCCGGTCGGCCAGTACCTCGCCGATCCGGACCGCCGCGGCGGCGGTGACGGGGTCCCCGGTGAGCGCGGCGTGCTCGACCAGCGCGGTGACCGCGAGTCCGTTCCAGGAGGCGACCACCTTGTCGTCGCGGGCCGGTTGGGGCCGGGTGTCGCGGACCTCGCGCAGCCGGGCCCGGATCCGCTCCCATCGGGCGGCCACCTCCGGGGCGGCGTCGTCCACGTCCCGGGCCAGCCGCAGGACGCTCGTGCCGTGCTCGAACGTGCCCTCGTCGGTCACCGCGAACAGGTCGGCGGCGAAGCGGCCGTCGTCCTCCCCCAGCGCCTCGACGAGCTGGGCCGGCGTCCACGAGTAGGTGAGCCCCTCGACGCCCTCGGTGTCGGCGTCGAGAGCGGAGGCGAGGCCGCCCTCGGGGGTGCCCAGGTCGTCGATCATGAAGGCGGCGGTCTCGGCGGCGACGCGGGCGGCCAGCGGATCGCCGGTCAGGCGCCAGAGCTGGGTGTACGTCCGCAGCAGCAACGCGTTGTCGTAGAGCATCTTCTCGAAGTGCGGCACGGTCCAGTGCCCGTCGACCGAGTAGCGGGCGAAGCCGCCGGCGAGCTGGTCGTAGATGCCGCCCCGGGCCATCGCCTCGCAGGTGTGCCGGGCGATCTCCAGGCTGCGCGGCGAGCCGGTGCGCTGGTGGTGCCGGAGCAGGAAGAGCAGATTCATGTGCGGCGGGAACTTCGGCGCGCCGCCGAACCCGCCGTTCGTGGCGTCGTACTCCCTGGCGAGCTGGTCGGCAGCGGCGTCGAGCAGCGCGGCGTCCAGCGGCGCGGTGGGCCCGCCCACGGCCTGCGCGCCGCCGATCGCCTCGACCACGGCGGCGCCCTGCTGGATGACGGCGTCGCGCTGGTCCCGCCAGGCGGCGGCGACCGACTGGAGCAGCCGGACGAAGTTCGGCCGGGGGAAGTAGGTGCCGCAGAAGAACGGGGTGCCGTCCGGGGTGGCGAAGACGGTCATCGGCCACCCACCCTGGCCGGTCATCGCCTGGGTGGCGGTCATGTAGACGGCGTCGACGTCGGGGCGTTCCTCGCGGTCCACCTTGATGCAGACGAAGTCGTCGTTCATCAGGGCGCCCACCTGCTCGTTCTCGAACGACTCGTGGGCCATCACGTGGCACCAGTGGCAGGCGGCGTAGCCGACCGAGATGAGCACCGGCACGTCCCGGCGCTTCGCCTCGGCGAACGCCTCGTCGCACCAGGGCCACCAGTCGACCGGGTTGTCGGCGTGCTGGAGCAGGTACGGGCTCGTGGCGTCAGCGAGTCGGTTCACCCGACGACCATAACCACCCGGCGACGCGCCCGCCCGCGCTCCGGCCTCCCCTCGTCCCGGGGGCGGCGGGGGGTGGGGTCAGGAGGCGCCGTCGGCGCGCAGCGGGAAGACGTTGGGGCGGGCCTCGTCGAGGAGGGTGCCCAGGACCGCGCCGATCTTGTCGGCCGGCATCGGCTTGAAGAAGTGGTAGCCCTGGGCGGCCGTGCAGCCCAGCTCGGCCAGGGCGGAACGCTGCTCGGCGGTCTCCACGCCCTCGGCGACCACCCGCAGCCCCAGCTCGTGGGCGAGGCCGACGGTGGTCCGCACGATCGCCGCCGCCTCCGGCGAGTCGGCCATCCGGATCACGAAGGAACGGTCCACCTTGAGCTCGTCCACCGCGATCCGGGTGAGGAACGTCAGCGAGGAGAAGCCCGTGCCGAAGTCGTCGACCGCGAGCTGCACACCCATCGACCGCAGGGTGGCGAGCACCTCGTCGATGACCTCCAGCTCGCTCATCACCACCGTCTCGGTGATCTCCAGGACCAGCCGGTCCGGCGGCACCTGGTGCCGGCGCAGGGCGTCGCCGATCTCGGTGGGCAGGCGGGGGTCGAGCAGGCTGCGCGCCGACAGGTTGACCGAGATCGGCACGTCGAGCCCGTCCCGGGCCCAGCCGGCGGCGACGGCGAGCGCCTTGTCCAGCACGTAGCGGGTGAAGGTGCCGAGCTGCTCGCTGTTCTCCACCGGGCGGATGAAGTCGTGCGGCCCGAGCCAGCCCCGGCGCGGGTGCCGCCAGCGGATCAGCGCCTCCACCCCCGTCGGGGCGCCGGTGGTCAGGTCGACCGCCGGCTGCAACGCCAGCACGAGCTGGTCGTCGGTCTTCAGCGCCTCGCGCAGCTCGGCCAGCAGGGCCAGCTGGTCGGTGCTCGCGGCGTCCCGGGCGGAGTCGTACGCGGCGACGCTGCCGCCGCCCTCCTTGGCCTGGTACATGGCGATGTCGGCCCGCCGCAGCAGCTCGGTCAGGTCGGCGGTGCCGGCGTCGGCGACCACCACCCCGACGGAGACCTCGACGGACATCCGCACCCCGGCCACCTCCGTCGGCGCGGCGAGCCGCTCGGCGATCTCGCGGGCCTGCCGCAGCGCGTACGCCATCGGGGCGGCCCGGTCGCCGATCACCGGGACCGACGTCAGCAGCAGCGCGAACTCGTCACCGCCGAGGCGGGCGAGCAGGTCCCCGGGGCGGGCGAGGGTGCCCAGCCGGTTGGCGGTCAGCCGCAGCAGCTGGTCGCCGGCCGCGTGCCCGAGGGTGTCGTTGACCTCCTTGAACTGGTCGATGTCGAGCAGCAGCAGCGCGACCGGGTGGTCGTGGGCGAGCTGGCGCAGCGCCTGGTCGCCCTTGCTGAGCATGGCCGACCGGTTCACCAGCCCGGTGAGCTGGTCGTGCACCGCCTCGTACGACGAACGGGCGGTGACCAGGCGCAGCTCGCGGTGGGTCGCGGCGTCGTGCAGCGCGGCGGCGAGCGCGTCGCCGAACGCGGCCACGGCGTCGCGTTCCCGGGCGTTGGGCGGCGCGCAGCGCGGGAACCGGACCCGCAGCTCGCCCACCCGGGCGGCGCCCACGGAGAGGGTACGCACCAGCTCGTGGTCCTCCGGCTCGGTCCGGCCGGGCGGTGCGACCTCCCGGTCGACCAGTTGGCCGCCCGGGTCGCCCCGGTAGCGCCGCCAGCGGCCGTCGCCCCGGGCCACGTCGACGTCGACGAGTTCGGCGTTGAACAGGGTCAGCGCGCCGGTCACCGCGGCCGTGGCGACGCCCCGCTCGTCGAGCTGGTTGAGCGCGGCGGTGGCCTCGGCGAAGGCCCGCCAGGTGCGGCGCTCCTGGTCGGCGCGGAGCCGGTGCCGGTAGGTCTGCTGGAGCAGCCAGAGCGGCGGCGGGAGCAGCAGCAGCCAGCGCGCGTCGAGTTCCAGCAGTGCCACCACGACCAGGCCGACGGCGACGTTCCCGACGAACATCAGCAGCTTGCCCCGCAGCGCGGCGAGCAGCGGCGGCGCGACGGGGATGCCGTGCCGCAGCGCCAGGGTGGCGCCGCCGAGCCAGGCGGTGGCGAGGAGGTAGGTGACCGAACCCGCGAGCACGGCCAGGGCGAGCGCCGGGGTCGGCGTCGCCAGCAGCGGCTCGCCGAGCACGGTGGTGACCGAGACGGCCAGGGCGGTGGCGGCGGTCAGCGAGGTCGTGATCCGGACGACCTCCAGCACCGGTCGCCGGTCGCCGAGCAGCGACATGGCCGACCAGGCGAGCGCGGCGCCGAGGAGCGCGGCGGAGGGGAGCCAGCCGGTGGGCGTCAGGTAGAGGCAGATGATCAGCGCGGCCTCGCCCCAGGTGATGCTCACCATCCCGGCGGCGGTGCGGAACCGCAGCCGGGCCAGCTGGGCGACGGCGAACACGGCGACGGCGAGGCCGAAGCGGGCCGGCCCGCCGAGCGGGTCGTCGGCGGGAAGGCCGGTCGGGGCGGTCCACCCCAGCCCGGCGGCGACCAGCGCGGTCAGCGCGACGGCGGCGGTGAGCAGGAGCAGCCGCGCGGGGGTGCCGCGGGCTCCGATCCGGTCGGTCGACTCGCCGGCCCTGCCGGAGGTCACCGGGCCGCTCCGCCCGCGGGCCGCTCGCCGGTACGACGGGCGGCCGCTGGTGTGGTGGTCATCGGCGCCCCCTCCCGCGCACGGCTCGGGAACTCTTGGTCCCCCCGGCGAGAGGCTAAGGCAAACCCGGTGGCCGCAACAGGGGGCGACGACCGGGTTCGACGTGAATCATGGGCGGACTAGCCGTTGCGACGCTGCTGACGCCCGGTGGGAGCGGCGGAGGATGAATCCTGCGTCGGTGCACCTTCTGTCGGATCGACGACTGCCGCGTCCGCCCGGTCGGAGGTCTCCGGCGGGCCCTGCTGGGGGAACCGGTCGGGCAGCTGACGCAGCCGGGAGTTCATGTTGCGGATCAGCAGGACGGTGGCGGCGGCCAGAACGAGGATGAGGAAGAGGCCCATCGGCCCGGCCAGGCCACCCGTGCGGGTGTCCCCGAAGTTGTTCTGGGCGAGCACCTGTGCGGCGGTCAGCATGGCGTTCCTCCGGTGTGCGGTTGGTGACCAGGGTAGCCCCGTCCCGGATCAGCGGGCATGGGCCGTCTCGCGTACCCCGGCGAAGAGGTCCGACTCGGGCAACGGGCTGTCGACGAGCGAGCGCACCAGCTCGAAGTCCTCCGTCGGCCACGCCCGCCGCTGCAGGTCCATCGGCACCTGGAACCAGAAGCCGTCCGGGTCGATCTGGGTGGCGTGGGCGCGCAGCGCGTCGTCGCGGACCGGGAAGTAGTCGGCGCACTCGACCCGGGTCGTGATCCGGGGACCCTTGTCGGGGCGGTCCTCCCAGCGTTTGATCCACTCCTCGTAGGGCGACGTCAGACCGGCGGCGAGCAGCGTCTCGTGCAGCGCCATGATCTTGCCCTTGGAGAAGCCGATGTCGTAGTAGAGCTTGAGCGGCTGCCACGGCTCGCCCAGCTCCGGATAGCGCTCCGGGTCACCGGCGGCCTCGAACGCGGCCACGCTGACCTTGTGGGTCATGATGTGGTCGGGGTGCGGGTAGCCGCCCTCCTCGTCGTACGTGGTGACGACGTGCGGACGGAACTGGCGGATCAGCCGCACCAGCGGGCCGGCCGCCACCTCGACGTCTTGGAGGGCGAAGCAGCCCTCGGGCAGCGGCGGCAGCGGGTCGCCCTCGGGCAGGCCCGAGTCGACGAAGCCGAGCCACGCCTGCTCGACGCCGAGGATCGCCCGCGCGGCGTCCATCTCCGCCCGGCGGACGTCGGCGATGTTGGCCCAGACGTCCGGTCGGTCCATCTTCGGGTTCAGCACGCTGCCGCGCTCGCCGCCGGTGCACGTGACCACCAGGACGTCCACGCCCTCGGCGACGTACTTCGCCATGGTCGCGGCGCCCTTGCTCGACTCGTCGTCGGGGTGTGCGTGGACGGCCATCAGTCGCAGTTGCTCTGCCAACGTCGGCGCTCCTCGTCTCTGGCCCCGGCGGACCCCCCGCGGGACCGCCCGGCTGACCTGCCGGAATCTTCCCCCCGCGCCGGGACCTGCCGGTGCCGACCTGTCATATTTGACGACGGGACGGGCTGGGAAGATGGAACTCTGCCATTCTTGCCGATGCCCCCGACAACGACGCCAGGAGATACCCGCCGGTGACCGAGACGCACGCCACACTTCCGCCGGGCGCGCCGGCCTTCCCGCCGGGCCGGTACGGCCGCCGCCGGGAGCCCGGGCGCCGCCGGCCGCTGCTGATGGCGCTGCTGGTGGTCGCCCTGGTCGCGGTCATGACCCTGGTCGCGGTGCGGCTCTACCAGCAGTACGGCGACCCGAACTACGACGCCAAGGTGATCACCTACACGGAGATCACCGACAGCCAGGTGCTGGTCGACTTCCGGGTCACCGTGCCGGAGGGCGGCTCGGCGGTCTGCCTGCTGCGCGCCCGGGACCGCGACGGCGCCGAGGTGGGCCGGGAAGAGGTGACGGTGACCGCCCGGCCCGACCAGCGGCAGGTGACCGCGCAGCACCGGGTGGCCACCACCGCCCGGCCCTTCGTCGGCGAGGTGGTGCGCTGCCGGCCCGTGGGCTGAGCAGCCGCGACGCGGGCCGGACGCGCGGCACGGACGCCTCGGCGGCCCGGGCGCCGGCGGCACCGCCGGTGTTCGAGCGCACCCTGTGTCGTACGGCACTGGTAACTTGGAAGTTCACCTGTCAGCCAGCACGCACGAACGAGGAGACCGCCTGTGTCCACTGGCAACGAGGCGCCCGCCACCTGGCTGTCCCAGGACGCATTCGACCGGCTCCAGGCCGAGCTCGACGAGTTGATCGCCAACCGGCCGGTCATCGCCGCCGAGATCAACGCCCGCCGCGAGGAGGGCGACCTGCGGGAGAACGGTGGCTACCACGCCGCCCGCGAGGAGCAGGGCAAGGCCGAGGGGCGCATCCTCTACCTCAAGGAGCTGCTCCGCACCGCCAAGGTGGGCGGGGCGCAGGCCGCCGACGTGGTGTCGCCCGGCATGGTCGTGACGATCTTCTTCGACGACGACAAGGACGACACCGAGACCTTCCTGCTCGGCTCCCGGGAGATCGCGGCGACCACCGAGTTGACGGTCTACAGCCCGGAGTCGGCGCTGGGCCAGGCGATCCTGGGCGGCCGGGCCGGCCAGACCTGCACCTACACCGCCCCCAGCGGGGCCGACATCAAGGTGACCGTGGTCAGCTTCGAGCCGTTCGCCGGCTGAGCCCCCGCCGCCCGACCGGAACGGCCCGGGCGGGCGACACGCCCGCCCGGGCACCGACTCCGGCCGGGCGGCAACGACGCGCGACCAGACGAGGCGTGGCACCGGTCCCGGTGTCACGCCTCGCCGGCGAAGACCACCTGATAGCCGCTGGCCCGCAACGCGCTGATCAGCGTGTCGGAGTGCTCGACCCCCCGGGTCTCCACCGACAGGGCCACCTCCACCTCGCCCAGGCGCAGGTGCGGATTGGCCCGTTGGTGCTCCACGTCCACCACGTTCGCCCGGTGCTCGGCGATCTCGCCGAGCAGCGACGCGAGCTGGCCGGGGCGGTCCGAGCAGCGCACCGTCACCCGCAGGTAGCGCCCGGCGGCGGCGAGGCCGTGCTCGATCACCCGCAGCATCAGCAGCGGGTCGATGTTGCCGCCGGAGAGCACCGCCACCACCGGCGCCTGCACCTCGACGACGCCCGCCAGCAGCGCCGCCACGCCCACCGCACCGGCCGGCTCGACCACCTGCTTGCCCCGCTCCAGCAGCATCAGCAGCGCCCGGGAGATGTCCTCCTCGGAGACCGTGACGATCTCGTCCACCAGCTTGCGGACGTGGGTGAAGGTGAGTTCCCCCGGCCGGCCGACGGCGATGCCGTCCGCGATGGTGCCGAACGACGGGAGGCGTACCGGCTCGCCGGCCACCAGGGACGGCGGGAAGGCGGCGGCGCCGGCGGCCTGCACCCCGATGATCCGCACGTCGGGCCGCAGCGCCTTGGCCGCCACCGCCATGCCGGAGACCAGCCCGCCGCCGCCCACCCCCGTGATGATCGTCCTGACCTCGGGGCACTGTTCGAGGATCTCCAGGGCCACCGTGCCCTGGCCGGCGATCACGTCCCGGTGGTCGAACGGGTGGATCAGCGTCGCGCCGGTCCGCTCGGCGTAGGTCTGCGCCGCGACCAGCGACTCGTCGACGGTGTTGCCGACCAGCTCGACCTGGGCGCCGTAGCCCTTGGTGGCGGCCACCTTCGGCAGGGGCGCGTTCACCGGCATGAAGACCGTGGCGTGCGTACCGACGAGTCCGGCGGCGAGCGCGACCCCCTGGGCGTGGTTGCCGGCGCTCGCCGCGACCACACCGTCGGCCCGCTCCGCCTCCGACAGTCGGGAAATCCGCACGTACGCGCCGCGCACCTTGTACGAGCCGGCGCGTTGCAGGTTCTCGCACTTGAGCCACGTCGGCCCGCCCAGCGCCGCGCTGAGCGGCCGGGAGGGCTCCAGCGGGGTGGTGCGGACGACGCCGGCGAGAAGTTCCCGCGCGGCCCGTACGTCGGCGAGACCGACCAGTTCCGTCATGCCCTGATCGTGCCACCCGCCACCCGCGTCGACGCGCGCACGCCACCCCTCAGACGGGGGCGGGAATCCGGGGGTAGCCGGGGGCGTGGCGGGACCAGGGAGCCTGCATCTCGAACTGACCGGCGACGCCGAGGAGCAGCAGCTCACTGCCGGGAGGGCCGATCAGCTGCACCGCGACCGGCAGCCCGTCCGGGCGGCGGCCGACCGGCACCACGAGCGCGGGCAGGCCGGCGATGTTCCACGGGGCGGCGAACGGGGCGTACCTGACGCTGGCCAGCATGTTCGCCCGCCAGGACCGGCCGGACCAGCCCGTGGCCTCCGGCGGCACGGTCGCCAGGGCGGGCGTGAGCAGCAGGTCGACCGAGTGGTCGGCGAAGAAGCCGATGGAGCGCTCGCGCCAGGCGGCCCGGTCGGCCTCCCGGACGTACCCCCGCCGCTGCGCCCACTCGCCGAGGGCGACGTGCCGGCGGCTGCGCCGCTGGAGGCCACGCCGGTCCAACCCGGCGGCGCGGACGTCGGCGGCCGCCGCGGCGAACCAGGTGGCGATGCCCTGCAGGCCCAGCGCCGTCGGGTAGACCGGGTCGGCCGGCACGGTGTCGTGGCCCGCGCCCGCGAGCAGCCGGCCGGCGGCGGCGACCGCGTCCCGGTTGGGCGCGTCGGCGTGCACGCCGCGCACGGGCGAGCGGAGCGAGACGCCCACCCGCAGCCGCTGCGGCGGCACCAGCTTGTCCGGGCGGCGGCCGGCCAGCACCGAGAAACCGACGGCCGCGTCGGCGACCGTGCTGGTCAGCATGCCGTGCTCGGTGAGCCCGAACCAGTCGTCCGCGCCGAGCTGGCACGGGACCACCCCCCGGCCCGGCTTGAGCCCGACCAGACCGCAGCAGGCGGCCGGGATGCGGATCGAGCCGAGGCCGTCGTTGCCGTGTGCGATCGGCACCAGGCCGGCGGCGACGGCGGCGGCCGCGCCGCCGGACGAGCCACCGGGGGTACGCCGGGTGTCCCAGGGATTGCGGGTCACGGCCGTCTCGTCGTCGGTGATGCCCCAGAGGCCGAGCTCCGGCATCCGGGTCACCCCGAGGATCACCGCGCCGGCGCCGCGCAGCCGCCGGACCACCTCGTGGTCGGCCTCGGCCACCGGCGTACGCACCGCGGCCGACCCGTTCCAGGTGGGTAGCCCGGCGACGGCGGTGTTCTCCTTGACCGCCACCGGCACCCCCGCCAACGGCAGGTTGGCCAGGTCCTCCTGCTCGTCGACCTTCTCCGCCTCGGTGATCGCCTCCCCGCCGCGTACCGCACGGAACGCGGCGAGGTCGGCGTCGACCCGGGCGATGTGGTCCAGGTGGTCGGCGACGACCTGGGTGGCCGTGACGTCGCCCCGGCGTACGCCCCGGGCGATCTGCTTCGCGGTCGCCCCCACCCAGGTCGGCATGATGTCCTGCACGGCCACCCTCCCAGCCAGCGGTCAGCCCAGCGCCTGCTCCAGATCGGCGAGCAGGTCGTCGACCGTCTCGATGCCGACAGACAGTCGCACGAGATCGCCGGGAACTTCAAGCGGCGAGCCGGCAGCACTTGCGTGTGTCATCCGGCCCGGGTGCTCGATCAGGGATTCCACGCCCCCGAGCGACTCGGCGAGGATGAAGAGCTTCGTCCGGTTGCAGATCTCGACGGCGTGCTCCTCGCCGCCGGCGGCCCGGAACGAGATCATGCCGCCGAAGCGGCGCATCTGCTTCGCGGCCACCTCGTGGCCCGGGTGCGCGGGCAGCCCCGGGTAGATGACCTGACCGACCTTGGCGTGCCCGTCCAGGTAGGCCGCGATCCGCTCGGCGTTGTCGCAGTGCCGGTCCATGCGTACGCCCAGGGTCTTGATGCCGCGCAGGGTGAGCCACGCGTCGAAGGGGCCGTTGATCGCGCCCATCGCGTTCTGGTGGTAGCGCAGTTCCTCGCCGAGCCCGGCGTCGGCCGCGACCAGCGCGCCACCGACCACGTCGGAGTGGCCGCCGATGTACTTGGTGGTCGAGTGCACCACCACGTCCGCGCCGTGCGCGATCGGCTGCTGGAGGTACGGCGAGGCGAACGTGTTGTCGACGACCAGCAGGGCGCCCGCGTCGTGCGCGATGCCGGCCAGCGCGGCGATGTCGGCGATGCCGAGCAGCGGGTTGGTGGGCGTCTCCACCCAGACGATCCGGGTCCGGCCCGGCTCGACGGCGGCCCGGATCGCGTCGGGGTCGGAGACCTTCGCCGGGGTGAAGTCCAGCCCCCAGCGCTCGGCCACCCGGGCGAAGAGCCGGTACGTGCCGCCGTACGCGTCGTCGGGGATCACCACGTGGTCGCCCGGCTTGCAGACGGTACGCAGCAGGGTGTCCTCGGCGGCCAGGCCGCTGGCGAAGGCGAGCCCGACCGGGCCCCCCTCCAGCGCGGCGAGGCACTCCTGGAGGGCGTCGCGGGTCGGGTTGCCGGAGCGGCTGTACTCGTAGCCCAGCCGGGGCGTGCCGACGGCGTCCTGGGCGTAGGTGCTGGTCTGGTAGATCGGTGGGATCACCGCGCCGGTGCGGGCCTCGGGATCCTGGCCGGCGTGGATGGCGAGCGTGTCGAAGCCGTGACTCATCCCGTGAGGCTAATCCCCCGTCCCGAGGGCTGGAACGGAACGGTGCTGTCGGGTCCGCGCCCGACGGCCTGGCGGGCCGGCGCGGCGGGCGGGCCGGCGCGGCGGGCGGGCCGGCGCGGCGGGCGTCTCCCGCGCCGGGGCGGCGGCATAGCCTGGACGGATGAGCGGGTGCGTGTTCTGCGGGATCGTGGCGGGCGAGATCCCCGCCTTCCGGGTCGCCGACGAGCCCGACGGGACGGCGTTCCTGGACACCCGGCCGGTCTTCAAGGGGCACGTCCTGGTGGTGCCGCGCACGCACCTGGTGACCCTGACCGACCTGCCCGCCGAGGCGCTGCCCGGCTACTTCGGCCTGGTGCGGCGACTCGCGGTCGCCGTGGAGACCGGCACGGAGGCCGGTGGGACGTTCGTGGCGATGAACAACAAGGTGTCCCAGTCCGTCCCGCACCTGCACACCCACGTGGTGCCGCGCACGAAGGGGGACGGCCTGCGGGGCTTCTTCTGGCCGCGCACCCGCTACGCCGACGACGTCGAGGCCGGGACCTACGCCGCCCGCATCACCGCAGCCCTCCGCCCCGCCACCTGATGGCGCGGGGCGACGCGGGCCGTGGGGCGCGGCCCTTCCAGGCGCCGGAACCGGCCGCCGGCGCGGGCCAGCACGGCGCCCACCAACGCCCGCCCCACCCCGCGCCGGTGGGCGGCCGGGTCGACCACCAGACGATCGATGTCGACGGTCGTGTCGTCCTCGGTCCAGCCGACCGCCCCGACCAACCGCGGACCGGAGCGGGCCCCGAGCCAGCGCAGGGGCACCGCCCGCACGTCGGCGAGAGTCTCGTGCAGCGGCGGGATGCGGTCATCGCCGATCAGCGCGGCCTCGACGGCGTACGCCGCGTGCTGCACCGCGAGCAGCGACCGGGCCAGCCCCTCGTCGGCCCCGGGCCGGATCCGAACGACTGAAACCCCGCCGCCGTCCCCGCCGCCTCGACCTTGTCCGGGCCGCTCCGCTCCGACCGGCCACATTCCTCGCGTTCCCTTCCCTGGGGCCACTCTTCGGGACAAAAGACGAGCGCCCGCCGGCTGACGGTGTGACCCACGCGCGTACCAAGGTGATCAGGACGCCATGGACGTTACGCCGCCCTTTTAACGTCCATGGCGTCCTGATCACCATTGGCTGGACCGGCGTTCGTGCAGCGCGCCAGCAGGTGGGCAGACAATTCGGGCGAGGGTGTCGCAGTGGCGTCGCCGGCCGCGGGACGCAGCGTCAGACTGCCCGCCGCGCGCCGCTTCACCATGCCGACCACCGCGCCGCGATCGGCCACAGCGCCGCGTCTCACGCTCCGTCCGCCGGATCCGTCTGAGTGCGGGTGGAGCGGGTAAGGAAGGCGGGTCCGGCGGTGTTGCACGCTGGGAGAGGTACGAGAGGAGTCCCACCGTGTTCCTGCGCCGCATGAAGGCCGAACTGCCCACCTCCGACCAGGCCCTGCCGGGTCGCCTGATCGCGATGCCGATCGCGGACCGGCACGAGGTGCTGGGCAGCCCGCTCAAGGGTCCCTTCCCGGAGGGCTCGCAGGTGGCCGTGTTCGGCATGGGCTGTTTCTGGGGCGCCGAGCGGCTGTTCTGGACCCTGCCGGGCGTGATCACCACGTCCGCCGGCTACGCGGGCGGCATCACGCCGAACCCGACGTACGAGGAGGTGTGCTCGGGCATGACGGGGCACGCCGAGGTGGTCCAGGTGGTCTACGACCCCGCCACGATCAGCTACGAGGACCTGCTGAAGGTCTTCTGGGAGAACCACGACCCGACCCAGGGCATGCGCCAGGGCAACGATGTGGGCACCCAGTACCGGTCGACGATCTACGTGACCACGGACGAGCAGCTCGCCACCGCCCAGGCGTCCCGGGACGCGTTCGCGCCGATCGTGGCGCGGGCCGGCAAGGGCGAGATCACCACGGAGATCGACCGGCTCGGCGAGTACTACTTCGCCGAGGACCACCACCAGCAGTATCTGGCCCCCACGAAGAACCCGAACGGGTACTGCAACCACGGCCCGAACGGGCTGAGCTGCCCCGTCGGCGTCGCCCGCACCTCGGGCTGAACCCCGCCCGCGGGACGGGACCACCGGCACGATCACAGGCCGGCGCGGCGTCGGTCGCGCCGGCCTCCGCGCTGTCCGGAACTGAGCAATCGATCACACCCGCCCCGGCGCGGAGACCGCCTCAACCGCCACTCCTGACGCGGTCCGCCACCACGGCCGACACGCGCCGTGACGGAATCGCGCAGTGTAGCAAAACTTCAAGAAACTGTTATCAGCCCAACGGGCAATCCTCGCTGCGCTCTGGCAGCATTGCCTGGCATGTGCGGACTTGCGGGAGAGTTCCGCCGTGACGGTTCACGCGCCGACGTAGCGGCGGTGGAGCGCATGGCGGCCACCATGAGCGACCGGGGGCCCGACGACAGCGGCGTCTGGGCCCAGGGCCCGACGGCCCTCGGACACCGACGCCTGAAGATCATCGACCTCTCCGCCGCGAGCGGGCAACCGCTGGTCGATCCCGGTGCGGGGCTGACCGGCGTCTTCAACGGGTGCATCTACAACTACCGCGAGCTGCGCGAGGAACTCCAGGCCAAGGGCCACCGGTTCTTCTCCTCGGGCGACAGCGAGGTCGTGCTCAAGGCGTACGCCGAGTGGGGGCTCGACTTCGTCGACCACCTGATCGGCATGTTCGCCGTGGCGATCAGCGAGCGGGACACGGGCCGGCTGGTGCTGGCCCGGGACCGGCTCGGCATCAAGCCGCTCTACCTGGCCGAGACGCCCGGATCCGTGCGCTTCGCCAGCACCCTGCCCGCGCTGCTGGCCGGGGGCGGGATCGACACGGGCATCGACCCGGTCGCGCTCGCGCACTACCTGAGCTTCCACAGCATCGTGCCGCCGCCGCGCACCATCCTGCGCGGCGTCACCAAGCTGCCCCCGGCGACCGTACGGGTCTACGAGGCGGACGGCCGCACGTCCGAGCGGGTCTACTGGGACCCGGCCTTCACCCGCTCCGCCGAGCGGGCCGGCTGGTCCGAGAAGGACTGGCAGGACGCCCTGCTGGAGTCGCTGACCACCGCCGTACGCCGGCGAATGGTCGCCGACGTGCCGGTCGGCGTGCTGCTCTCCGGCGGCCTGGACTCCAGCCTGGTGGTCGCCCTGCTCGCCGGCGAGGGCCAGCGCGGGCTGTCCACCTTCTCCATCGGCTTCGACGCCGTCGGCGGCCGGGAGGGCGACGAGTTCCGCTACTCCGACCTGGTCGCGAAGACGTTCGACACCGACCACCACCAGATCCGGGTGGCCGCCGCCGACCTGGTGCCGCCGCTGGAGGCGGCCGTCGCCGCCATGTCCGAGCCGATGGTCAGCCACGACTGCGTGGCGTTCTACCTGCTCAGCGAGGTGGTGTCGCAGCACGTCAAGGTCGTCCAGTCCGGCCAGGGCGCGGACGAGATCCTCGGCGGCTACCACTGGTACCCGCCGCTCGCCCGGGTCGGCCGGGACGGGGCCCTCGACACGTACGCCGGCGCCTTCTTCGACCGGGACGCGGCCGGGCTGGCCCGGGTGCTGAACCCGGCCTGGCTGACCGACGGCGACCCGGCGCGGGAGTTCGTGGCCGCGCACCTGGGCCGGGCCGGGGCGGAGACCGCCGTCGACGCCGGCCTGCGCATCGACACCCAGGTCATGCTGACCGACGACCCGGTCAAGCGGGTGGACAACATGACGATGGCGCACGGGCTGGAGGCCCGGGTGCCGTTCCTCGACCACGAGTTCGTCGAGCTGGCCGCGAGCTGCCCGCCGGAGCTGAAGCTGGCGCAGGGCGGCAAGGGGGTGCTCAAGGAGATCGGCCGCCGGGTGCTGCCGCACGAGGTCATCGACCGGCCGAAGGGCTACTTTCCCGTGCCGGGCCTCACCCACCTGGAGGGCAAGCTCCTCGACCGGGTACGCGACGCGCTCTCCGCGCCCGAGGCCCGCCGCCGCGACCTGTTCCGCGCCGACTACGTCGACGCCCTGCTCGCCGATCCGAACGCCGAACTGACCCCGTTGAACGGAAACAAGCTGTGGCAACTCGGACTCCTGGAAATGTGGCTCCAGAGCCACGGAATCGACTGACCGTGACCGACACCCTGGCGACAGGCGCGGCCCGGACCGACCGGTCGCGCAACGGCCGGCGACGGGAGCGGGTGGGCCCCGGCGGCGATCCGATGGCACCGGAGCCGGCGGAGCCGCCGGTCCGGGAGGGCGACACCGACGTGGTGCTGGACTGCGGCTGGGGGCGGCTCGTCTTCGGGCAGACCTTCGCCGACCAGGCCGCCGTCGCCGCCGTGCTGCGCTCCGAGGCCGCCGGTTCCCGGGACATCTGCATCTACCTGCGCGACCCGCACGTGCTGGTGTCCCGGCTGCCCGACGAGCTGTTCATCGATCCGTCGCTGACCTACCGGCTGCCGCTCGGCGGCGACCGGCCGACCGGTGACGGCGACGTGCCGGGGCTGACCATCCGCCCGCTGGCCGACGCCGCCGACGCGGACGCGGTGAACCGGATCTACGCCCGCAACGGCATGGTCACCGCCCCGGTGGACGTGCTCGTCGACAACGCGCGCACCGACCGCTTCCTGCACCTGGTCGCCGAGGACGCCACCGGCGAGATCGTCGGCACCATCACCGGCGTCGACCACGTCGCGGTCTTCGACGACCCGGAGAACGGCGCCAGCCTGTGGTGCCTCACCGTCGACTTCAACACCGCGCCGCCGGGCACCGGCCAGGCGCTGATCACCGCGCTGGCCGTCCGGCTGGTCGAGCGGGGCCGGGCGTACGTGGACCTGTCCGTGCTCGCCGAGAACGCCGGGGCGATCCGGCTCTACGAGCGGCTCGGCTTCTACCGGACGTCGACGCTCTGCGTGAAGCGGAAGAACCCGATCAACGAGCGGCTCTTCCTGCCCGCCACGCCGCAGGGGTACGACCAGCTCAACCCGTACGCGAGGATCGTCGCCGACGAGGCGATGCGGCGCGGCATCCGGGTGGAGGTCACCGACCCGGCCTGGGGTGAGCTGCGGCTGAGCAGCGGCGGGCGGACCGTGCTGACCCGCGAGTCGCTGTCGGAGCTGACCTCGGCGGTGGCGATGAGCCGCTGCGACGACAAGCGGGTGACCCGCCGCATCCTCACCGAGGCGGGGCTGTCGGTGCCGCGCGGCCGGACCGCCACCGGTGACGACGGCGACACCGCCTTCCTCGCCGAGGTCGGCCGGGTCGTGGTGAAGCCGGCGCGGGGTGAGCAGGGCAACGGCATCACGGTGGGCGTACGGACCCCCGAGGCGCTGGCCGCCGCCGTCGAGCTGGCCGCCCGGTTCTGCCCGGACGTGCTGATCGAGGAGATGCGCGCCGGCGAGGACCTGCGCGTCGTCGTCATCGACCACGAGGTGGTGGCCGCCGCGGTCCGGCGGCCCGCCTCGATCACCGGCGACGGGGTGCACGACATCGCCGAGCTGATCGAGCGGCAGAGCCGCCGCCGGGCCGCCGCCACCGGTGGCGAGTCCCGGATCCCGCTCGACGACATGACCCGGGGCGTGCTCGCCGAGGCCGGCCACGAGCTGCACGACGTGCTGCCCGAGGGGCAGGTGCTGGCGGTACGCCGGACCGCGAACCTGCACACCGGCGGCACCATCCACGACGTCACCGCCGAGCTGCACCCGGCGATCGCCGAGGCGTGCGTGGCGGCCAGCCGGGCGCTCGACATCCCCGTCACCGGGCTGGACCTGCTGGTCGGGGCCCCGGACCGGCCGGAGCACGTGTTCATCGAGGCCAACGAGCGGCCCGGCCTGGCCAACCACGAGCCGCAGCCGACCGCCGAACGCTTCGTGGACCTGCTCTTCCCCGGCACCCGGGCGCCGCAGCGGCTCTGGACCCCGGCCGGCCCGGGAGGTGCCGCGTGAGCCCGAGGCCCCTGGAGATCGACCTGGACTACCTGCGCCAGGTGCTGGTGGAGCTGCTGGAGATCCCCAGCCCGTCGGGGCGTACGGACCACGTGCAGCAGTACGTCGGCGAGCGGCTCTCCGCGCTCGGCATCCCCTCCACGCTGACCCGGCGCGGCGCGCTCAGCGCCTGCCTGCCCGGCCCCCGCTCGACCGGCGCGGACCGGGCGATCGTGGTGCACACCGACACCATCGGCGGCATGGTGAAGCGGCTGAAGGAGAACGGCCGGCTGGAGCTGAAGACGATCGGTACGCACAGCGCCCGGTTCGCCGAGGGCGCGCACGTGCGGATCTTCACCGACGACCTGGAGCGGGTGATCACCGGCCAGGTGCTGCCGCTCAAGGCCAGCGGCCACCGCTACAACGACGACGTGGACCTCCAGGGTGTCGGCTGGCAGCACGTCGAGGTCCGGGTGGACGAGCCGGTCTCCGACATCGCCGGGCTGCGCGCCCTCGGCATCGACGCGGGCGACTTCGTGGCGTTCCTGCCGAACCCGACGATCACTCCCAGCGGGTACGTCAAGTCGCGGCACCTGGACGACAAGGCGGGCGTGGCGGCGGTCCTCACCGCGCTCAAGGCGATGGTCGACGCCGGCGTACGCCCTGCGGTCACCGCGCACCTGCTGGTCACCGTGACCGAGGAGATCGGGCACGGGGCGTCGCACGGGCTCGACCCCGACGTGGCGGAGATCGTCTCCGTGGACGCGGCGGTGGTCGCGCCCGGCCAGCAGTCCCGCGAGGACGCGGCCACGCTGGCGATGGGCGACGGGGTCGGACCGTTCGACTACCACCTGACCCGCAACCTGGCCTCGATCGCCGCCGAGCACGGGGTGGACCTGGTCCGCGACGTCTTCGAGTACTACCGCTCCGACGTGGCGGCGGCCGTGGAGGCCGGCGCGCACGCCCGGGTGGCGCTGCTCGGCTTCGGCGTGGACGCCACCCACGGGCACGAACGCACCCACCTGGAGGGGCTGCGCCAGCTCACCCAGCTGCTCTGCCTCTACCTCCAGAGCGACCTGGTCTTCCCCGAGTGGGACGCCGAGCCGGAGGGCGACCTGGCCGACTTCCCGTCGCTGGCCGTGCAGCCGGCCAGCGAGGAGGGCCCCCGCGAGGGCCCGATCGGCATCGCCGAGAACTCCTGACCGCCGGTCCGCTATTCCCGGGCGCCGTGTGATCGAAATCCGTTGCCCGGGACGCGAGGGCTGGATAGCGTGGCGGTACACGGGAAAGGAGGTGGTCCAGACTTGTATAGCAATCGGACTCGTGAGGTGGCTGTCCGCTAGCCGCTGTCCTCGACAGTAGAAACGTCCGCCGCGAGGCGGGCACAGCACCATCGTCGAGACCGTGTGGCAGCGGTGCGGCGAAACCACGACAGCCACCCGACCCCCGGGGTGCCGGCCCAGTCCAGCCGGCCCGTGCGCGAGCGCGGAAGCCCCGGGGGTCGACCCTTTCCGCAGGCCGGGTGGTCGACGCAGCCGGAGGTCACCGTGTCGATGCGCGAGCTGGTGGTGCTCGGGACGGCCAGCCAGGCCCCCACCCGGCAGCGCAACCACAACGGGTACGTGCTGCGCTGGGACGACGAGGTGATCCTCTTCGACCCGGGCGAGGGCAGCCAGCGGCAGCTCCTGCACACCACGGTCACCGCCACCGACCTGACCCGGATCTGCGTCACCCACTTCCACGGCGACCACTGCCTCGGCCTGCCCGGCACCATCCAGCGGCTCTCGCTGGACCGGGTGCCGCACCCGGTGGCGGTGCACTTCCCGGCCGGCGGCGCGGAGTACTTCGCGCGCCTGCGGCACGCCTCCAGCTTCCACGAGACCGCCGAGCTGCGCGTCGAGCCCGTCGACACCGACGGGCAGCGCTTCGCGCTGGGCGTCGGCACGCTGGAGGCCCGCCGGCTGCGGCACCCGATCGAGACGTACGGCTACCGGCTCGTCGAGCCGGACGGCTGCCGGATGCTGCCGGAGCGGCTGGCCGCGTACGGCATCGCCGGGCCGGCGGTCGGGGAGCTGATCCGCGTCGGCCACCTCGACGTCGACGGACGCCGCGTCACCCGCGAGGAGGTGAGCGTGCCGCGGCCCGGGCAGCGCTTCGCCTTCGTCATGGACACCGGCCTCTGCGACGGGGTGTACGCCCTCGCCGAGCACACCGACCTGCTGGTCATCGAATCGACGTTCCTCGACTCGGAGGCCGCGCTGGCCGCCGAGGTCGGCCACCTCACGGCCGGCCAGGCCGCGCGGGTGGCGGCCGAGTCGGGCGTACGCCGGCTCGTGCTCACCCACTTCTCCCAGCGGTACGCAGACCCGCGCCGCTTCGCCGACGAGGCCCGCGCGCACTTCGACGGCGACCTGGTGATCGCCGAGGACCTGACGACCGTGCAGGTCCCGCCCCGGCGGGTAGCCTCGGCCGGGTGACGGTCACCCTGCGCTCCGCCACCGTAGACGACCTGATGGCGGTGGGCGCGCTGCACCAGCGTTCCCGGGTCGCCGCCTACGCGGCCTTCCTGCCGGCGCGGGCGCTGACCGACCCGACGCCGGAGGCGATGGGCGCGTACTGGACCGAGCGGTGGACGTGGGAGCGGGACGAGCACCGGATGACCGTGGCCGAGCGCGACGGCCGGCTGGCGGGCTTCAGCTACCTCGGCCCGGACGACGAGGGCGACCCGGCGACCGGCCTGCTCAACGCCATTCACCTCGAACCCGCCGAACGCGGCCGGGGCACCGGGCGCGCCCTGATGGTCGACGCGCTGGACGCCATGCGCGCCCGTGGCTGGTCCCGCGCGGTGCTCTGGGTGCTGCGGGACAACGCGCACGCCCGGGGCTTCTACGAGCGCGGCGGCTGGACCCTCACCGGCACCGCCCGGGACGAACACATCGGCCCGGTGGTCGTGCCCCAGCTCCGGTACGCCCGCCCGTTGTGAGGAACGCCCCCTGCCGCGCGCACCAGGCGTCGACAGGGGGCGTTCCGCACGCGGTCAGCGGGCGCCGAGGTGGGCCAGCAGGTCCTGCCGGGTGAGGACGCCCTTCGGCTTGCCGTCGACCAGCACCAGGGCGGCGTCGGACTTCTCCAACAGGCCGACCGCCTCGCTCACCGGCTGCCCGCCGCCGATCATCGGCAGCGGCTCGGCCATGTGCCGCTCGATGGTGTCGTGCAGGTGCGCCTGGCCGGTGAAGAGCGCGTCGAGCAGGTCCTTCTCGGCGATCGAGCCGGCCACCTCGCCGGTCACCACAGGAGGCTCGGCCTTGAGCACCGGAAGCTGCGAGACGCCGTACTCGCGCATGTAGTCGATCGCGTCGCGGACCGTCTCGGTCGGGTGCACGTGCACCAGCTCGGGCAGGCCGCCCGGCTTGCCCGCGAGCGCGTCGGCGACCGTCGGCTCCGTGCCCGAGTTGTCCAGGAAGCCGTACCGGGCCATCCAGGTGTCGTTGAAGATCTTGGACAGGTAGCCCTTGCCGCTGTCCGGCAGCAGCACCACGACCACGTCGTCCGGGCCGGCCTTGCGGGCCACCTCCAGGGCGGCCACCACGGCCATCCCGCAGGAGCCGCCGACCAGCAGCCCCTCCTCGCGGGCCAGCCGCCGGGTCATCTCGAAGGACGCCTTGTCGGAGACCTCGATGATCTCGTCGGCGACACCCCGGTCGTACGTCTCCGGCCAGAAGTCCTCGCCGACGCCCTCGACCAGGTACGGCCGGCCGGTGCCGCCGGAGTAGACGGAGCCCTCCGGGTCGGCGCCGACGACCTTGACCCGGCCCTCCGACGCCTCCTTCAGGTAGCGCCCGATGCCGGAGATGGTGCCGCCGGTGCCGACGCCCGCCACGAAGTGGGTGATCTCGCCCCCGGTCTGCTCCCACAGCTCGGGGCCGGTGGTCTCGTAGTGCGAGCGCGGGTTGGCCGGGTTGCTGTACTGGTTGGGCTTCCACGCTCCGGGAATCTCCCGGGCCAGCCGGTCGGAGACGCTGTAGTAGGAACGCGGGTCCTCGGGGGCCACGGCGGTCGGGCAGACCACCACCTCCGCCCCGTACGCGCGCAGCACGTCCTGCTTGTCCTGGCTGACCTTGTCGGGGCAGACGAAGACGCACCTGTAGCCCCGAAGCTGCGCCACCAGCGCCAGCCCGACGCCGGTGTTGCCGCTGGTCGGCTCGACGATCGTGCCGCCCGGCTGGAGGATGCCCGCCTTCTCCGCGTCCTCCACCATCCGCAGCGCGATCCGGTCCTTCACCGAGCCGCCCGGGTTGAGGTACTCCACCTTCGCCAGCACGGTGGCCTGGATCCCGGCCGTGACGTTGCGCAGCCGTACCAGCGGGGTGTTGCCGATCAGCTCGACGACGTTGTCGTAGTACCGCACCTCGTTGTGCCCTTCTCCTCCGGCGCCGCCGGCGGCGGCCGGGCAGACGTCTTCTCGACGCCCCAGGGTACGTGGGTTCAGGACGCCACGTGCCCGGGGATCACCGAGCTGCGCCGGGCCTCCCACTCCAGGAACCGCTCGGTCTCGGCCAGCACGCTGCCGGCCAGCCAGGTCACCATGACCGCGTCGTCGGCCAGCCCGAAGATCGCCAGCGGGATCTCGGGAAGCAGGTCGACCGGCGAGACGATGTACGCCGTCGCCGCGGTCATCAGGGCCAGCCGCAGGCCGCCGTCGTACTCCCCCCGGGTGGTGGCCCGGATCATCCGGGGCAGCGCGCCCAGCCGTGCCCCGAGCGACGGCCCGCCCCGCGATCCGGCCGCGAGCGCCCGGGCCAGCGCGCTGAACGCCGCGCTGCGCTTCAATGTCTTCCCCATGTTCGGCCCCTCTCCACGTGCCAGGGTGACGCGCCCGCGCAAGCGTCCCCCGGTCACCCGTACAGGTACCCAGGAACGTCGCCTTCCAGGCACCCGCGAGCCGACACGACGACAGCGGCGTGTCGTGCCGGCGCGATAATGTCGCTGTATGGGGGTCGCTGGTTCCGTCGTCCCGGTCGGTGCGCGCTGGCAGCGCGCCCGGCAGCTCGCCCGCCTCGCGGCGATCGGCACGGGCGCCACCGCCGCGGCCGTGGTGGCGACCGGCGGCGTCCTCCTCGGGCAGGCCCGGCAGGCCCGCCGCACGATCCCGATGGCCGAGGCCCCGCCGCCGCGCTGCGACGGCGTCTACGGCGCGAAGCTGCCCGGCCCGCCGGTCACCCTGGTGGTGCTCGGCGACTCGTCGGCCGCCGGCTACGGCGTGCACCGCCGCCGGGAGACGCCCGGCGCCCTGCTCGCCACCGGCCTGTCCCGCCGCCTGCAACGCCCCGTCCGGCTGCACCGCTTCGCGGTGGTCGGCGCCATCTCGGCGGTGCTGCGCCACCAGGTGGAGGCGGCGCTGGAGTGTCGGCCCGACGTCGCGGTGATCCTGATCGGCGGCAACGACGTGACCAACCGCGCACCGTTCGCACTGGCGGTGCGCTATCTGGTCGACGCGGTCCGCACGCTGCGGGCGGCCGGCTGCGAGGTGGTCGTCGGCACCTGCCCCGACCTGGGCGCGATCCGGCCGATCCGGCCGCCGCTGCGGTGGCTGGCCCGGCACTGGAGCCGGCAGCTCGCCGCCGCCCAGACGGTGGCCGTGGTCGAGGCCGGCGGCTGGACGGTCTCCCTCGGCGACCTGCTCGGTCCCCGGTTCAATGCGGAGCCGACCCGGATGTTCGCCTGGGACCGTTTCCACCCCTCGGCGGAGGGCTACGCGATGGCCGCCGCCGCCCTGCTGCCGACCGTGCTGTCCGCGCTCGGCGCAGGGCAGGAACGCCGCCCGACCCTCGTCCGGGGCGAGGGCGTGCGCTCGCTGCCGCAGGCCGCCCAGGAGGCGGCCCGCCACGCGGGCACCGAGGTCAGCGGCACCCGGGTCAGGGGGCGCGAACGCGGCCCCGCCGGCCGGTGGGCGCAGCTGCGCCGACGGGCCTTCTTCGGTGTCGGCGCGGCGCCGCAACCCAGCCCCGCCGCCGACTCACCCACACTGGAGGGACTGGCATGAGCGAGCGCTTCATCCCCTCGGGGCTCGCCAATCGACTGGGCCGGGCGGCGACGTTCAGCCTCATCGCCGGCACGGTCGGCGGCGCCGCCGTCCTCGCCGGTCAGGCCTTCGCCGCCCGGCACCGCCGGTACGCCCAGCCGGAGCTGGCGCTCGCCCTGCGCGCCACGGTCGGGCGTGCCGACGCCCCGCCGCTGCGACTGGTGCTGCTCGGCGACTCGTCCGCCCTCGGCGTCGGGGTCGGCCGCCTCGACGAGACCATCGGCGGGCAGTTGGCCAACCTGCTCGCCGAGGGCCCCAACGGCCGCCGGGTGCGCCTGTCGAGCGTCGGCGTCTCCGGCTCACGCTCGACGGACCTGGCCACCCAGGTGGCCCGGGCGCTGCTCGGCGAGCGTCCCGACGTGGCGGTGATCCTGATCGGGGCCAACGACGCCACCACCCTGCGTCGCCCGGTGGAGGCCGCCGCCTACCTCGGGGCGGCCGTGCACCGGCTCCGCGAGGCCCGGGTGGAGGTGGTCGTCGGCACGTGCCCCGACCTGGGCGCCGTACGCGCCATCGCGCCGCCGCTGCGCAACGTGGTCGGCTGGTCGGGGCGGCGGGTGGCCCGCGCCCAGGCGGCGGCGGTGCTCGACGCCGGCGGCACGGTGGTCGACCTGGCCACCGAGACCGGCGCCGTGTTCCGGGCCGACGCCGGGACGCTGTGCCACGACGGCTACCACCCCTCCGCCGACGGCTACCGGGTCTGGGCGCACGCCCTGCTGCCGGCCGTCGCCGCCGCCGCGGCGGTCGCCTCCCGGCACTGAACCGCCCGCCATGGCGGGGTCCTCGTGGCGGGAGGCGAAACGGGCGGAGAGCGACGCGGTCCCGCCCGGGGTAGGCGGGCGGTCCGTCGACGCCGGGACGGCGACGGCGGGGGCGTGACATTTCCCGGCCGGCGGGCAACTTCCGCCCGAAGTTACCGACGGGTTAACGTTGGTTCATGCCGACTGAGTCGTTCCGCGACGCCGTCATCGTCGCCACCGCCCGCTCCCCCATCGGCCGGGCGCACAAGGGGTCCCTGCGCGACGTCCGCCCGGACGACCTCGCCGCGACCATCGTGCGGGCCGCCCTGGACAAGGTCCCCCAGCTCGACCCGGCCGAGATCGACGACCTCTACCTGGGGTGCGGTCTGCCCGGCGGCGAGCAGGGCTTCAACATGGCCCGGGTGGTCGCCACCCTGATGGGCCTGGACACCCTGCCCGGGGCGACGCTCACCCGCTACTGCGCGTCGTCGTTGCAGACCACCCGGATGGCGATGCACGCCATCCGGGCCGGAGAGGGCGACGTGTTCGTCTCCGCCGGTGTGGAGATGGTCTCCCGGTACGCCCGCGGCAACTCCGACGGCCTGCCGAAGGAGGCGCAGGCTCTGGTCGACGGCGGCTGGGAGAACCCGCGCTTCGCCGCCGCGGCCGAGCGTTCCAAGGCCCGCGCCCAGGGCGGGGCCCCCGTCTGGACCGACCCGCGCGAGGCCGGCGAGCTGCCGGACATCTACCTGACCATGGGGCAGACCGCCGAGAACCTGGCCCAGGTGTACGACGTGACCCGCGCCGACATGGACGAGTTCGGCGTACGCAGCCAGAACCTCGCCGAGAAGGCGATCGCCGACGGCTTCTGGGCCCGGGAGATCACCCCGGTCACCACGCCGGACGGCACGGTGGTCGGCACCGACGACGGCCCGCGCGCAGGGGTCACCCTGGAGGGCGTCTCCGGGCTGAAGCCGGTGTTCCGTCCAGACGGCCGCATCACCGCCGGCAACTGCTGCCCGCTCAACGACGGCGCCGCCGCCGTGGTGATCATGAGCGCCCAGCGGGCCAGGGACCTCGGGATCACGCCGCTGGCCCGGATCGTCTCCACCGGCGTGACCGCCCTCTCGCCGGAGATCATGGGCCTCGGCCCGGTCGAGGCCACCCGGCAGGCGCTCAAGCGGGCCGGGATGACCATCGACGACGTCGACCTCGTGGAGATCAACGAGGCGTTCGCCGCGCAGGTGATCCCCTCGTACCGCCAGCTCGGCATCCCGCTGGAGAAGCTGAACGTCATGGGTGGCGCGATCGCCGTCGGGCACCCGTTCGGCATGACCGGCGCCCGGATCACGGGCACCCTGCTCAACGCCCTGGACTGGCACGACAAGACGATCGGCCTGGAGACCATGTGCGTGGGCGGCGGCCAGGGCATGGCCATGGTCGTCGAGCGCCTGAGCTGAGCGGCCTGTTCCTGTCCTCAGCCCGGAGTCGAGCCCTGATCCCGGGGTCCTGAGCCCGGGGTCCTGAGCCCGGAGCCCGGACATTTTGCGCCAGGACGACGTGGGCCGGCCCTCGTCGTCAGGGACGCCCCCGAGGGCCCCGTTGGACTGTCGGACTGTTGGAGAACAGGGTGGCCGGCCTGCACTGGCCCGACCGGGGAGGTCCCTGGCCCGGGCGGGCCTCGCCGTCGGGGTCGCAGCCCCGTCGGCCACGCGCGGATCGGGCTAGAGGGTCTCGCGGGTCGCCGTCACCTCGGCGGCGGCCCGCGCCAGCACCTCCGGCGGCGGGGCGGCGGCGACCAGGTCGGCGGCCACCACCCGGAGCTGGTCGGGCAGTGCCAGGTCGTTGTCGAGCCGGGGCACCGTCCGCCGGGGCCCACCCTCGGCGTCGGCGGCCCGGTTGGCGATCTCCTGCACCAGCCGGTGCACGAGATCGGCGCGGGACACGTTGCCACCGGCGGCCGTGGCCGCCCAACGGGGCTGCTGCCAGTGCCCGACCTGACGGACCAGCAACTCCACCGCCCGCCCCAACTCCCCCACACTCACCCCACCGACTCTACGGACCCCCACCCCACCCCCGCCTTCCGCCCTCCGCCCTCCGCCTCCGTCGATCATGGACTTGTGGTGGGCAGTTGAGCCTGTTTCGCCCCTTCTGTGGGGCACCACAACTGCATGATCGACGGGGCGGAGGGGGCGGAGGGGCGGGACGGGGGCGGGCGGGGAGGGGCGGGGTGCGACGGCGCCCGCCCTCGCGGGTGCGGGGGCGGGCGCCGGTCAGTCGGGACGACTGTCAGTCGTCGCCTTGGAAGTAGCTCAGCAGGCGCAGGATCTCGATGTAGAGCCAGACCAGGCTGACCAGGATGCCGAAGGCGGCGACCCAGGAGTAGCGCTGGGGCAGGCCCATCCGGACGCCGTCCTCGACCTCCTTGAAGCTGAGCACGAAGCTCAGCGAGGCGACGACGATGCAGACCAGGCTGAACCCGATCGCCAGCGGGCTGCCGTCGCGCAGGCCGGTGTTCACGCCGAAGAGCGCGAACACGAGGTTGATCAGCATGACGGCGAAGAGACCCGCCATCACGGCGATCATGCCCTTGACGAACTTCGGGGTCGCCCGGATGACCTTCGCCTTGTAGAGCATGGCCATCACGAAGAAGACACCGAACGTGGCGGTCACCGCCTGGACCACGATGCCGTCGTAGAGCGAGTTGAAGAACTTGCTGACCATGCCGACGAAGACGCCCTCGACGACGGCGTACGCGACGACCAGCGCCGGGTTCGCCATCCGGGAGAACGAGATGATCAGGCCGAGGACCAGGCCGACGACCGCCGCGCCGATCCAGGCCGCGCCGAGCAGCGCGTCGGGCACCAGCACCCAGGCAGCCGCGGCGGAGACGCCGAGGATGCCGAGGAGCGTGACGGTCTTGACCACCACGTCGTCGATCGACATGGTGTTGACGGTCGGCGGGGCCGCCGGGTAGCCGGCCTCCGTCGGGTACTGCTGGGGATAACCGGGCTGTCCGTACGGCCCGGTCGGGGCGTACCCGGCGGAGCGCTCCCGCTCGGCCGCCTGGCCGAGCCGGGCGAGCACCGGGTTCGAAGTCTTCACTGTCAGGCCTCCCTCAGGGGGTCGTTGCACGTGAACGTGCACTCCCAAGAGTAAACGCCCAGGGCAGTCCCGTGGAGATCGCCAAGCTGAGCGGAAGCTGAGAGTGCGGCGTGCCCGGGGCGGGGGTCGAACCCGCACGCCTTGCGGCAGCCGCTTTTAAGGCGGCCGTGTCTGCCGTTCCACCACCCGGGCGGGTGACACCGCGCGGGTCGACACGCGTGGTGCAGTGTCACGGTAGCGGGTCGACGGCGACCCGGCGTACCCCGGCGGGCGGGTCGCACTAGGGTCGAGACCGTGAGCAGCACAGCCCCCACGGCCCCCGACGCCGTCCCTGACCAGGCTGTCCTCGCCGCCGACCGGCCGTCCCGCCGGCTCCGGCCGGCGCGCCTGCTGGCCGCCGTCCACCGTCGCCGGGCCGACGTCACCGTCGCGCTGCTCTTCGTGGCGCTGGCCGGCTGGCTCACCCACGGGCTCTGGCCCGACCCGGCGGCCCGGGTCCTGGCGCTCAACCCGGAGGACCAGGCCCTCTACGAGTGGTTCCTCGCCGTCGACTCCCGGGCGCTGCTCGGCGACTTCGACCTGCTCACCGGGCGGCTCAACGCGCCCGACGGGGTCAACCTGATGACCAACACCACGGTCATCGCCCTCGGGGTGCTCCTCGCCCCGGTGACCCTGCTGTTCGGCGCGCCGGTGACCTTCGCCCTGCTGGCCATGGCGAACCTGGCCGGCACCGCCATCGCCTGGCACCTGCTCTTCACCCGGGTCCTGCGCGCCCGCCGGGTCGCCGCCGCGCTCGGGGCGGCGCTCTGCGGCTTCGGTCCGGGGATGGTCTCCCAGACCAACAGCCACCTGCACATGACCGCGCAGTGGCTGGTGCCGGTGATCGTCTGGCTCGTGGTACGCATGCTGCGGGCCGCCGACCCGGCGGGCACCGCCGACGGGCCGGACCGCCGGCGGGTGGTCAGCTCGGCCGTCGGCCTGGCGGCGGCGGTCACGGCGCAGGTCTTCGTCGGCGAGGAGGTGCTCTTCCTCTGCGCGGTCACGCTGCTGGTGATGGCGGTCACCTACGCGGTCGCGGACCGGAACCTGGCCCGCCGCGCCCTGCCCGGCTTCGCCGCCGGGATGACGCTCGCCGCCGGGCTGGCCCTGCTCGTACTGGCCTGGCCGCTCTGGTTCCAGTTCGCCGGCCCGCAGGGCGTCTCGGACGGCATGTTCAGCCCGCACTACTTCTCGGCGGACCTGCGCAGCTGGTGGACCGTCTCGCCGCTGTCGGTCGCGGGCGGCGACGGGGCCGCCCGGCTCACCACCGGGCCGGCCGAGTACAACACCTTCCTCGGGTTGCCCCTGCTGCTGGTCGCCGCCACCTGCGCGCTCTGGCTGGGCCGTCGCCCGCTGGTCGTCGCGTGCGTGGTCGGCACGCTCGTGACCGGGGCGCTGTCGCTCGGGCCCCGGGTGGTCGTCGACGGCGAACGCACCGCCGTTCCGGGCCCGTACGCCCTGCTCTCGGGACTGCCCGTGGTGGACGGTGCGCTGCCGATGCGGTTCGCCCTCGCGGTGCTCCCGCTGATCGCCACGCTGCTGGTGCTGGCGGTCGACCGGGCCCTGCGCGGCACCGGCCTGGCCCGCCGCCTGGTGCCGGCGGCGGTCGGCGTGGCGCTGCTGCCGCTGCTGCCGACCCCGCTGCCCACCGCCGGGCGCCCGCCGCTGCCCGAGTTCGTCACCGGCGGGCACTGGCGCCAGTGCGTCGAGCCGGGCGGGGTGCTGGTGCCGGTGCCGCTCGCCACGCCCAAGCAGCCGTGGCCGATGCGCTGGGCGACCGCCGCCGACGCGGCGTTCGGCATGCCCGAGGGCTTCTTCATCGGCCCGTACGGTCGCGGCGGCACGGCGGCGATGGGCACCTACTCGCGGCCCACGTCGGCCCTGCTCGCCGAGGTCGGCCGGCGCGGCGGTCAACCCGTCATCGGGGACGAACAGCGCCGGCAGGCCGCGGAGGACGCGGAGTTCTGGGGCGCCTCCTGCGTGGCGCTGGCCGACGACACCCCGCACGCCGACAGCCTGCGCGGCACGCTGGAGCAGCTCTACGGCCCCGCCACCCGGATCGCCGACGCCTGGACCTGGCGCGTCTGACCCGCACCGGGACGCGCGAGCCGCAGTCCCGCGCGGCGAGGCGAAGGCCGGACGCGCAAAAGCCCCCTCCACCCGGGGCGGAGGGGGCTTCGCGTGCTCCGTCAGGCGGCGCGGGCGGCGCCGACCGGCTGGGAGGCCTCGGCGAACTCCTCGCGCGGATCGTGCAGCTGGCCGAGGGCGACCACCTCGCGCTTGAGGAAGAACGCCAGCGTCCAGTCGACCACGACCCGGACCTTGCGGTTGAACGACGGGATCCGGCTCATGTGGTACGTCCGGTGCATGAACCACGCCGGCCAGCCGGTCATCTTGATCCCGTACACCTGGGCCACGCCCTTGTGCAGGCCCAGGCTGGCGACGCTGCCGGCGTGCTTGTGCTTGTACTCCACCGGCTCCCGACCACGGACGACGTTGACGATGTTGTCGGCCATCCGGGCGGCCTGGCGCACCGCGTGCTGGGCGCTCGGCGAGCAGTAGTTGCCCGGCTCCTTGGTCAGGTCCGGCACCGCCGCGCAGTCACCGGCGCTCCAGGCGCCGTCGACCACCCGGTCGCCGTCGACCACCTGGAGGGTCGGCAGGCAGGTGACCCGCCGCCGCTCGTCGCGGGGGAAGTCCGTCGCGTCCAGCATCGGCGACGGCTTCACGCCGGCCGTCCAGACGATGGTGTCGGAGCGGAAGCTGTCGCCGTCGGAGAGCTTCACGACCCCGTCGAGGCAGGACTCCAGGCGGGTGTCCAGCCGGATGTCCATGTTCCGCTTGAGCAGCTGCTGCACCGTGTAGGCGCCCATGTCCCGGTCGACCTCGGGCAGCACCCGCTGGGTCGCCTCGACCAGCACCCAGCGCATGTCCTCCGGCTTGAGCTCCGGGTAGTACTTCAGGGCGTCCCGGGCCATGTCCTCCATCTCGGCGAGCGCCTCGATGCCGGCGTACCCGCCGCCGACGAAGGTGAAGGTCAGCGCCGAGCGACGGACCGCCGGATCCGGCGTGGCGGCGGCCACGTCTAGCCGGTCCAGCACGTGGTTGCGCAGGTAGATGGCCTCGCCGATGGTCTTGAAGCCGATGCCGTGCTCGTGCAGGCCGGGGATCGGCAGCGTCCGGGAGACCGAACCCGGGGCGACGACCACGTGGTCGTACGGGATCTCCCGGGTGGGGCCGCTGATGGGCTGCACCACGGCGGTCTTGCGGTGGTGGTCGATCCGGGTCACCGTGCCCGCCACCACCTTGCACCGCCGCAACTCCCGCCGCAGCGGCACCACGGAGTGCCGGGGCGAGATGTTCCCGGCAGCCGCCTCGGGCAGGAACGGCTGGTAGGTCATGTGGGGCTGAGGGTCCACCACGACGACCTCAGCCTCACGGGAGCTGAGCTTCTTCGACAGGCGCAGGGCCGCGTAGAGACCGACGTGCCCGGCACCCACCACAAGGATCCGCTTCGGGTTCACGTCATCTATCTTTCCCCGCGCGGCCCGGCTAATCCCGCTCGCGCCCCTTCTCTGTGACGGAGCACAACCCCTGTGACCTGCACGACTTCCCCCCCGGAAGGGGCTGTCACCTGCGGCGCAGCAGCCACCCCAGCAACGCCGCCACCGCCACCGCCACGAGCAGACCGACCACCGTCGCCGCCTGGTGTCCGGCGTCACCCCCGAGCCCGCCGATCTCGACCAACAGCACACCGAGGACGAAGGTACCCAGCACCACCCCACCGGCCCGGGCCAGCCACCGCACGATCAGGTCCGGGTCGACCACCGCGTCGTACGGCAGCACGGCGGCCAGCGCGCAGAGGGTGTGGGTGAGGTAGAGCGCCGCCGCCACGGCGAGCAGCCGCCAGAGGGCGATCGGTCGGCCGTACCCGTCGGTGGCGACCAGCCAGCCGCCGACCGTGACCAGCGCCGCGAAGGTCGGCCAGACGCGGCGCGGCCCGACCGCCGGCAGCACCGCCACCGCCACGAGGGCGAGCAGCGGCCGGCCGAGGAGCACCTGTGACGGGTACGCCAGCACGAGGCCGACCAGCACGGTGAGGAAGATGCCGGCGCGCACCAGCAGCGGCGTCAGGCTGATCCGGGCGGCGGCGTACCGCAGGGCCCGGACCCGTTCGGTGACGGCGTTCAACTGTGCCGCCTCTCGTTCGCGACTGCGGGACTCCGCTGCGCTGCGTTCCTCGCGCTCACCGGTGCCGCCTCTCGTTCGCGACTGCGGGACTCCGCTGCGCTGCGTTCCTCGCGCTCACCGGTTGTTCACTCTCGGGGCGGTCGCCAGGCGGGCCACGTCCCGCAGCACCTGGTCGAGGCTGCCCGCGCCGGCCCAGGGCACCACCGGCACGCCGTGCTCCCGCAGTTGCCCGATCATCGTGTCCCGGTCCAGCCGCCACAGCCGGTACGCCACCTCGGCCCAGCCCCGGTCCTTCGGCGGGGTGAGATCCGCCGGCAGGGTGTCCACCGCGACCACGAATCTCCCGGAGCGGGCCAGCCGGGCCAGCATCTGCGCCGACCGCTCGTCGAGCAGCGGGGTGAGGACCACCACCAGCGCGTCCGCCGACAGCAGCTGCGGCCCGAACACCTGGTCGTACGGCTCGTGCGGCGAGGACTCCGCCCGCACCTCCAGCAGCCACTCCAGGACGGTGAGGTACTGCCGGCGGCCGGTGGCCGGGCGCAGCCGGCGCGCGGCCGGGCCGTACTCGAGCATCGACACCCGGTCGCCGCGGTGCAGGTAGTGCTCGGCGATCGCGGCGGCGGCCCGGACCGTGGTGTCCAGTACGGAGGCGGCACCGGCCACCCCTCCCGAGCGGCCCGCCTCGGCGAGCACGTCGAGCAGCACCACCACCTCGGCGTCCCGGTCGGAGAGGGTGGCCGCGACGTGCAGTTGCCGGGCGCGCAGCGAGACCCGCCAGTCGATCCGGCGCAGCCGGTCCCCCGGCGCGAAGACCCGTACGCCGGCCAGCTCGCCGCCCTCGCCGGGCCGGCGCGAGTGGTGCGCGCCGACCAGGCCGGCGGCCCGGGGCATCGCCTCCACCGCGTCGAACGGCTCGGTCTTCGGGTAGACCCGCAGCCGGGACGGCTCGGCGATCACGGCGCGGGAGACCAGCAGCCCGTGCGCGGCGGCCGCCCGGGCACCCGCCGGGCCGATGGGGTGCCGCCCCCAGCGCAGCGCGGTGCCGGTCAGCTCCAGGTCCACGGCCGCGGCCCTGGGGACGGCGGTCACGAAGGGCCGCTCGGCGACGGACGGGGCCGTCGCCGAGCCGGTGCCGGACGCCGCGGTCGCCCCGGCGATCGTCGCCCGCTCGACCCGCAGCCACGGCGACACCCGGCTGCGGACCACCGCCACGTCGTAGTCGAGCAGGTCCGGGTTGCCGACGGTGACCGTGCCGGTGAGTTCGCCGCCCTCGACGAGGTGGCCCTCGTCGGCGGAGATCCAGACCTGTGGCAGGGCGGTCGGCCGGCGGCGCAGCGCGTACGCGGTGCCGATCGCGAACGGGGCGGCCAGCACGACCAGGTCGACCCGGCCGAGCAGCACCCCCGCGATCAGCAGCAGCCCAGTGAGCAGGACCGCCCGGCCGAGCGCCCACGTGGGCGCCCACCCGGCCGCGGGCTCCGGCTCCTGCGGCGGCGACTCGCGGGGCGACACGGCGGGCGCGACCATCAGTGCCCGGCGGCGTAGCTGGGCAGCGCGCCGCTGGCGGGGGCCGGGGTCGCCTCCAGCACCTCGCCGACCACGAAGGACGGATCGACGCGGCGCAGCCACATCTCCGGGCGCAGCGTGATCCGGTGCGCCAGGGCGGGCGCCGCGACCTCCTTGACGTCCTCCGGCACCACGTAGTCGCGGCCGGCCATGACGGCCCGTACGCGGGACAGCAGCAGCAGCGCCAGCGAGCCGCGCGGCGAGGCGCCCACCAGCACCGACGGGTGCTCGCGGGTGGCGGCGGTCAGCGCGACGATGTAGCGGCCGATGGAGTCCTCCACGACCACGTCCTCCAGCGCGGCCTGCATGGCGCGCAGCGTCCCGGCGTCGACCACCGGCTTGATCTCCGCCTCCTCGCGGCGGCGGGCCATCCGCCGGCGCAGCACCTCCCACTCCTCCTCGGCTTCCGGGTAGCCGAAGGAGACCCGGAGCAGGAACCGGTCGAGCTGCGCCTCCGGCAGCGGATAGGTGCCCTCGTACTCGATGGGGTTGGCGGTGGCCAGCACGTGGAACGGCTCGTCCAGCTTGTACGTCACGCCCTCCACCGAGACCTGCTTCTCCTGCATCGCCTCCAACAGGGCCGACTGGGTCTTCGGCGGGGTCCGGTTGATCTCGTCGGCGAGGAGCAGGTTGGTGAAGACCGGCCCGGCCCGGAACGCGAACTCGCCGCTGCGCTGGTCGTACAGGAACGAACCGGTCACGTCGGCCGGCAGCAGGTCGGGGGTGAACTGGAGCCGGCGGAAGTCCAGCCCGAGCGCCTGCGCGAAGGACCGCGCGGTCAGCGTCTTACCGAGGCCCGGCAGGTCCTCCAGCAGCACGTGCCCACCGGCCAGGATCCCGGCGAGGACCAGCTCCAGCGCGTCCCGCTTGCCGACCACGACCTGACCGACCGCCTCCAGCACCGACCGGGCGAGGTGGCCGACCTCGGCGGCGGGCATGCTGCGGTCCACGTCGTTCATATCTTCTCCAGTTCGGCGACGATCGCCGCGAGGTCGCGCGGCGACGGGGGGCGGCGGGAGGGGGTGCTGAGGAAGGCCCAGAGCCGGTCGCCGAGCAGGGCACGGGCCCGCTCCGGGTCGGATTCGCGGGTCAGGCCGTGGCGCTGGCGCAGCCGCTCGTCGGCCAGCTCGCCGATCCGGGGCAGGATCCGCCCGGCGAACCGCTCCCGGTCCCGCCCGGCCCAGTCCAGCGGCCGTTCCCAGCCGTTGATCGCGGCGCGCAGCGCGTCCCGGGCGCCCCAGTTCCAGGTGCCGTCGTCGCCGGCGGCCGGCACCCGACCGCCGGAGCGGGGCGGGGGTGGGGGCGCGAGGGCGGCGACGACCCGGCGCACCAGGAACAGCGCGACCACGCCGGCCACGAGGACCGGAAGGGAGACCCGGAGACCCACCACGCGTAGGCCGGCGACCAGCACCACCACGACCGCCACGACGCCGGCCAGGGTGCGGAACACCCGACCGGCCCGCCCGCCCCGGGACCGCTCGGCGGGCGCCGGCCGCTCCTCCTCGAAGCTCAGCAGGTCGTCGATGCTGGTGCTGCTCACCGCGCCACCTCGCCATGTCGGGCCGGCAGAGACCGCGCCCCGGTCCCGGTCACGCGGGCACCTCGACGTCGTCGGCGGCGACCACGGCGGTCAACTCGCCGCGCAGTCGACGCAGCGCCGCCCGGGCCTGGTCGCGGGTGCGCTCGTCGACCTCCCGGGTGGCGTACCGGGCCTCGCGGTAGACGTGTGCGAACTCGGCCAGCACGTCGGCGCTGGCGATCGCCGGGATCCCCGCCGAGGGGTCGCCCCGCAGCAGGCGGGTGACCAGGTCGGTGGGAGTGTCACCGGCCAGCCGGGGCACGCCCGCCCCGGCGGCGGCCTCCTCCAGGCGCACCCAGCAGGCGATCACCGCCGTGCGGGGGTCGGTGTCCCGGTCGTCCAGCTCCTCCAGGCCGGCGTCGAGGGCAGCGGCCACCTCGCGGGCGGTGCCCTCGGGCGTACGCCGGGGCCGCCTGGTCGGCAGCGCCCGGGTGGTGCGCCGCATCGCGCCCCGGACCAGCGTCCAGGTGAGGTAGCCGAACGCGCCGAGCAGGGCCAGCCCGAGCAGCACGACGACGGCGGTGACGAGCCACTTCGGGATCCGCGTCCCGGTGGTCTCGGCGGTGTCCCGCGGCTCGACGGGGATCGAGGGGACCGGCTCGGCGGTCGGATACTCCGGAATGTAGGGGATGCTGTCGGCGGCGGGCGGGATGCGGCTGGCGCCGATCGACGAGTGGGCGGACGACAGCGCGGCGACGGCCAGCAGGAGCACCACCGCCGCGACCGGCCACCACCTGCGCAGGACGCTGAGTTCCATCGAGAGCTACCTCCGGGCCACCGGGGCGGGTCGCACGGGCCGACGCGTCACGTCCGTCATCGCCACCGCCCCCGCGCCTCAGTCCACCCCGGCCAGTTGCTTCGCCCGGGCGAACACATCGTCCAGCATCCCTGGTGTCAGCCGCCCGGTGAAGGTGTTCTGCTGGCTGACGTGGTAGCAGCCGAGCAGCTCCGGTGCGCCCGTGCCGGACCAGTGTGCCCCATGGCCGAACGCCGGTCGCGGGCTGGGCGGGCGCAGACCGTACACCTGGCGCAGCACCGGCCACCACGAGGCCCAGGCGAACGCGCCCAGCGCGACCACGACGCGCAGGGTGGGCCGGATCAGCGCCACCTCGCGATGCAGCCACGGCGCGCACGTGTCCCGCTCCTGCGGGGTCGGCTTGTTGTCCGGCGGGGCGCAGCGCACGGCGGAGAAGATCCGCAGGTCGCGCAGGGTCAGCCCGTCGTCGGCGGCGACGCTGGTCGGCTGGTTGGCCAGCCCGGCCCGGTGCAGCGCGGCGAACAGGACGTCGCCGGAGCGGTCGCCGGTGAAGATGCGGCCCGTGCGGTTGCCGCCGTGCGCGGCGGGCGCCAGGCCGAGGATGGCGATGCGCGCGTCGGGGACGCCGAGCCCGGGCACCGGCCGGCCCCAGTACTCATGGTCCCGGAAGGCCGCCCGGCGGACGCGGGCCACCTCCTCCCGCCACCGCAGCAGCCGTGGGCAGGCGAAGCAGTCGCTGACGGCGGCGTCGAGGTCGGCCAGGTCGGTCGCCCGCGCGGCGCGGGCGACCACCTCGTCGGGCGTACGGGGCTCAGCCAAGCTTGGCCCGGAAGAGTTCGAGGGTGCGGGCCCAGGCGGTGGCGGCGGCGCGCTGGTCGAAGTTCTCCGGCCGGTCCTCGTTGAAGAAGGCGTGCGAGGTGCCGGGGTAGTCGTAGGTCTGACAGGTGCCGCCGGAGGTCTCGACGGCGCGACGGACGGTGCGTACGCCGTCGGCGGCGGAGGTGCCGTCCTCTTCGGAGCAGTGGATGAGTGCCGCCTTGCCCGCGTAGTCGGGCCACTCGGGGCGCATCCCGTCCCACGGCAGCCGGGGGTAGAAGGCGGCGGTGGCGACGATCCGCTCGGAACGGGTCGCCGCCCAGAGGGCCAGGCTCGCCCCGGCGCAGAAGCCCGCGCAGCCCACCTTGCCGGCGACCTCGGGCCGCCCGGCAAGGTAGTCCGCCGCGCCGGCGATGTCCGCCGCCGCCTCGTCCATCTGCGCGCTGTTCAGCATCTGCCGGGGCTCGCTCGGCTTGCTGGCCGGGCCGCCGTGGCGGAAGTCCGGGGCCAGGGCGACGAAACCGGCCTCCGCGAAGCGGTCCACGACCGCCCGGACGTGCGGGACCAGTCCCCACCAGTCCTGGATGACGATGACCGCAGGGCTGGTCGCACCGCCGGAGGGTATCGCGAGATACCCCTCGCCCGTCCCCCCGTTGCCGCGGTAGCTCACCATCTCGCCCATCGGCCGTCCTCCTAGCGGTCAGTCATCGTTGGCTGGTCGCACAGTGTTGCTACGTGTCGGTAGCCTGCCACGCCGTGAGCGCCCCGGGGAAGACGCCGGAACAGTGGCATACACCTCCTGTTCGCCACCTGTACCCACGGACGTCGACGGCGGCGCGGACGATGTCCGCGCCGCCGTCGACGGTCCTGTCGTGCCGGGGGATCAGGCCTTCTTCGTCAGGCACAGCAGGTAGCCGGTCTTGCCCGGCTCGATGCTGTAGTAGACGTAGCCCTCCTGGCCCTCCTTGATGTACTGGCCGCACGCCTCGCCGGAGCGGGCCTGCGCCTGGGTCTGCCCGTCGACGCGGCCGACCACGTTGTAGACGGCGTCGGTGGCGGTGCACTCGACGACCTTCGCGCCGTCGACCTTCTCCTCCTTGGTGCCGGTCACCTCGGGCAGCTCGGCGATGCAGTCGCCGACCTTGGCCTCAGCGGTCTCGTCCTTGTTGAAGAAGTTGCCGATCGCCGAGCCGATGCCGAACTTGAGGCCCACGACGACCAGGAACACGACGATCGCGCCCACGATGCCGAGCAGCTTCTTGGAACCGGACTTCTCGGCCTGGGGCTCCGCCGGGGGCGGCGCCTGGACGGCCGACGGGGGCTGGGCGGCGTCCGACGCGGGGGGCGGTGCGACCTGCTCTGACACGCGTTTTCCTTCCGGGGGGTGAGTGAGCAGACGACACCGTAGCGACCGGGACCGACAGCCGTTGCCCCGCTGGACTCATCCGTTCAGCTATTTCCCAGGTTCATTCCATGATCCTTTTCACGTCCGGCTCGGGGCCGGCGTGGCGGTCGGCGCAGTCGTCGGCGCATCCGTCGGCGTGGATCCCGGGCTCAGGCTGCCGCCCGGGGCGGGCGCGGATTCGGTCGGCGCGCCCGAGGTGGGGGGCGCCGGCAGCGGCGGCACGCCCGTCCAGGGCTCGGAACCGGCCGGCACGCGGGGCGCGAAGGGCGCCTGCCGCGGGCAGTACGGATAGGTGAACAGCAGGGGGTTGCCGATCCTGTTCGGATCCCCCACGGCCAGGCAGGTCGGGTGGCCGAGCCGGATCGGGTCGCCGTTCTGGTCGAAGAGCCGGGCGTTCTCCACCAGCCGGCCCTCCCGGTCGTAGACGAAGACGTCCCGGATGTGGTCGTACCGGCCGTCGATCGAGATCTGCTCGTAGCCGAGGTCGCCGGAGCCGACCCGGTCGTTCATGTCCGCCAGGCCGACCAACCCGAAGATCACCAGCACCGCCGTGCCGACGTGCAGCATCCGCCGCTTGGGCCGGGTCAGGCCCGGTGTGTGGTGACCGAGCCAGATCGAGGCGAGCACGCTGCCCGCGAGCAGCACCAGGCCCGCCAGCAGGCTGCCGTTGAGCTCGGGCAGCACACCGAACGTGTCGCCGGTCGTGATCACCGTGACGAGCATGGCGGCCAGGTAGCCCCGCAGCACCCACCACGCCGGCCGGAGCAGCCGGAGGAACTCGCTGGCCGTGGCGTACCCGAGGGGCGGCCCGAGTTGCACGTCCCAGCGGTGCGCCCGCGCGCGGAACCGGTCCACGGCGACGCCGAGGCGACGGTTGCGGCGCCCGCCGGTGGTGGCGGCGCCGACCCCGGCGGCGGCGCGCAGCTCGGCCGCGTACGCCTCGGGCTCGCCGAGCCGGTCGACCAGCGAGCCGTCGGCCTCGGCGGCGACCTCGGCGAGGTGCTCCGGCAGGTCCTCGGTCAACTCGTCGCGGTGTGCCGGCGGCAGGTCGGCCAGCGCGGCCCGGACCCGTGCGGCGTAGTCCGCGATCTCCTGCTCCGTGACGGTCATGCCGCCATCCCCCGATCGTCGAGCAGTGCGTCCATGGTGGTGGCGAACGAGCGCCAGAGCTTGCCGGAGCGGGTGAGCTGGTCCCGGCCGGCGGCGTTGAGGGAGTAGTACTTGCGGTGCGGGCCGGATTCGCTCGGCACGACGTAGGTGGTCAGCAGGCCGGCGGCGTAGAGCCGACGCAGCGTGCCGTAGACCGAGGCGTCGCCGACCTCCTCCAACCCGGCGTCGCGCAGCCGGCGCAGGATGTCGTAGCCGTAGCCGTCCTCCTCGCGGAGCACGGCGAGGACCGCGAGATCCAGCACGCCCTTCAGCAGTTGTGTGGTGTCCACGCAATGCACACGAGTGCGCAATGCGCAGTACCGTCAAAGGAACGCGCCGCGCGGGGTGAGGGTGTTTCGCTCAGGCGGGTGTCAGACGCCAGTAGCCGAGCGGATTGTGGAAGAGGTCGTCGGTCTCGTGGCGGTCGTCCGGGCGGTGCTCCAGCAGCCAACGCGGGGAGTCGGCGGTGAGGCGGAACCCCTCGCCGTCGGCCATCTCCGCCGCCCGCTCGTCGGTCAGGAGGTACAGCGCCAGCGTGTCCAGCAGGGTGACGCGCTCCTCGACCCCGCCGTCGGTAGTCAGGAGTTCCACGTCGGGCGCGCCGAGCAGATGCATGCCGCAGCTGTACGACGACTGGCCGGCGCGGATCGGTCGCTTGACCGTGGCGCGGTACAGCACGCCGGCCAGCTCCGCGTCCGTCGTCGCGGCGGCCGCTTCGTCGGCCAGGGAGAGCCAGCGGTCCCGGCCGTGCGCGACACCGTTGCTCTCGTTCTTCACGGCGGTGGCACCGGAGCGCAGGAGTGCGGCCGACACGGCCAGCGTCGCGCGCGAGACCTCCAGCAGCGTCGGCCGCAACATCTGAGGTGGCATCGTGAAGGCCCGCAGGGGCCGGGACAGCACGTACGCGACGCTGTCGTGCGCCTCCACCGCCGCCCAGTCGGCGTCGGTGAAGCTGGCTCCGGCCAGGCTCGCCTCGAACGCGTAGGACATCCGCGGGTCGTGCGCCCGTTCGGAGTACTCCTCGTCGAGCGTGAAGCCGGCCGCGGCTCCCGTCTCGGCCGCGACCCTGCCCACCGCGTCGAAGTCCAGGCCGGCGCCGAGCACGCACAGCACCGGACGGGGCAACAGCTGATCGGGATCGGCGAGCATGGCGAGAACATACCGGCACCCCCCGTCCGCAGTCGGGTCGCCGGCGTCCCTGCTGGTCCACCCGCGTTCGACCCGCTGCGGGGTGAGCCAGGTCATCGGGCCCACCCCCACCTCCGTCGTGGAGCAGGTCTCCAGGTTCGCCAGGCCTCCTGCGCGGCTCAGGCCAGCGACCAGGCGATGCCGTCGAGGATGTCGTGCTCGGAGGCGACCACCGAGTCCATCCCGGCCCTCTCCATGATCACCCGGAGCACCAGGGCACCCGCCCCGATCACGTCCGCCCGGCCCGGGTGCATCACCGGGATGGCCAGCCGCTGCTCCCGGCTCCTGCCGAGCAGGTCGGCGGTCACGTCGGCCACCGCGTCGTGCGAGACCCGGGCGTGGTGGATACGGCCCGGGTCGTACTCCTGGAGGCCCTCGGCGATCGCGGCCACGGTGGTGACGGACCCGGCGAGCCCGACCAGCGTGGCGGCCTGCCGGCCCGGCACGGCCTCCAGCGCCCGCTCCACCGCGACCGCGATGTCGGCCTGCGCGGCGGCGATCTCGTCCAGCCCCGGCGGGTCCCCGTGCAGGTGCCGCTCGGTCATCCGGACACAGCCGATGTCCATCGAGATGGCCGCCTCGACG
Organism: Micromonospora sp. LOL_025; assembly: GCF_048060285.1. Lineage (NCBI taxonomy): Bacteria > Bacillati > Actinomycetota > Actinomycetes > Micromonosporales > Micromonosporaceae > Micromonospora > Micromonospora sp. LOL_025. The sequence continues at coordinate 74,101 of NZ_JBHMIR010000025.1, forward strand.
CCGCCCGCGCGGGTGCCGACGACGAACTCGGTCGAGCCGCCGCCGATGTCGATGACCAGGTACGGCTCGCGCGCGTCGGCGGGCAGCCCGCGCACCGCGCCGGTGAAGGAGAGCCGCGCCTCCTCGTCGCCGGTCACCACCTCGGGCGCGACCCCGAGGGTCCGCTCGACCATCTCGCGGAACTCGGCGGCGTTGGAGGCGTCCCGCGACGCCGACGTGGCGCACATCCGGACCCGCTCCGCGCCCAGCTTCTCGATCTCGGCGGCGTAGGAGGACAGCGCGACCCGGGTGCGTTCGATCGCCTCCGGGGCGAGCCGCCCCGTCTTGTCGACGCCCTGGCCGAGGCGGACGATCTCCATCCGCCGGCTCAGGTCGACCAGCGGCGCCTCCGGACCCGCCGAGGCGTCGGGCAGGTCGGCGACCAGCAGTCGGATCGAGTTGGTCCCGCAGTCGATGGCGGCCACACGCGTCGTCACGGCAGCAACCCTACGTCAGGCGGGGGCGGGCGGCAGGACGTCGACGCGGCCGAGCAGTTCGACGCCGAGCGGCGTCAACCGGTGCAGCACCGCCCCGCCGTCCCGCACGCTGCTGACCAGGCCGGCCGCCCGCAACGCGCCCGCGTGCTCGGACGCCGAGGAGATGCTGATCCCGACGGCCCGCCGAGCGTCGTGGTGGTGTGCCGGCCGGGGGCGAGGGCGTACGGACCTGGCAGCGGCGGCTGCGCTGCACACCGAGGACCGTCGCACCGCCGGTGGGCGCGCCGCGGGTCACCCGCACCGACGCGCGGTGCGGCGACGGCAGCGACGTCACCGTCTACACCCTGCCGGACATGGGGCACTCGTGGCCGGGTGCGCCGACCGGCGAGCTGGCCGCCCCCGACGCGGGCCTCGTCGCCACCGAACTCGTCTGGGACTTCTTCGCCGCCCACCCGCGCCGGAGCTGAGTCAGAGGCGCAGCAGCATCCGGGTGTTGCCGAGGGTGTTCGGCTTGACCCGTTCCAGGTCGAGGAACTCGGCGACGCCCTCGTCGTAGGAGCGCAGGAGCTGCTCGTAGACCGGCTGCGGCACGGGCGCGCCGTCGATCTCGGTGAACCCGAACGAGCCGAAGAACCGGGTCTCGAAGGTGAGCACGAAGATCCGGGCCACTCCCAGCTCACGGGCGCCGTCGATCAGCTTCGCGACGATCCGGTGGCCGAGCTTGCGCCCCCGGCAGGAGGGGTCGACCGCCACCGTCCGGATCTCGGCCAGGTCCTCCCACATCACGTGCAGCGCGCCGCAGCCGACCACCGCGCCGTCGCCGGCACGGACCGCGACCCGGAACTCCTGCACGTGCTCGTAGAGGGTCACGGTGGCCTTGCTGAGCAGCCGCCGGTCGTCGGTGTAGGTGTCGACGAGCCGCCGGATGCCGCGCACGTCCGAGGTGCGGGCCCGCCGCACCACGACCTCGTCGGCCCCCGCCACGCCCCCGTCCGCGCCCGCCATGGTCAGTCCGCCACCGGCACGTCCACGCAGGGCCCGGCCGCCCACCACTTCTCCACCAGCTCCAGCGTCTCGTCACCGAACGGGTTCACCCCGGGCCCGGCCCCGAGCGCGTGCCCGAGGTGCACGTGCAGGCACTTCACCCGGCCGGGCATCCCGCCGGCGGAGATGCCGGCGATCTCCGGGACCTCGCCGATCGCGTCCCGGCGGGCCAGGTAGTCCTCGTGCGCGGCGCGGTAGTGCGCGGCCAGCTCCGGGTCGGCGGCCAGCCGGTCCGCCATCTCCTTCATCAGCCCCGCCGACTCCAGCCGGCTGCACGCCGCCGTCGCCCGGGGGCAGGTCAGATAGAACAGCGTCGGGAAGGGGGTGCCGTCGGCCAGGCGCGGGGTCGTCTCCACCACGTCCGGCAGGCCACAGGGGCAGCGGTGGGCCACGGCCCGGGTGCCCCGGGGCGGACGTCCGAGCTGCGCGGCCACCGCGGCCAGGTCGGCCTCGGTGGCCGGTTCGCGCAACGGCGGGGGTACGGAGTCCGCCGCCGGCTCCTGCGGTGGTACGACAGTCACGATGCTGATCTCTCGTTCGATGCTCGGGTGTTGCTCACCTGTCGGGCTGCTCGCCGTTGGCGGCCTGCACGCTCGACCAGAGGGTGTCGTACCAGGAAGCGGGGGTGACCGGCGCCGACGGGGCCGCGGACGAACCGGCGTCGCGGGCGGCGCCCGCCGGGTCGGAGAGCACCACCAGCAGCGTCTCGCCCGGGGGCCCCATGAAGAACCGCTCCCTGGCCTGGATCTTGATGTATTCCGGGTCCTGCCACTTGGCCGCCCGCTCCGAGAGTTCCTCGATCGCCTCCCGCTGGGCGGCCTGCGCGGCCTCCATCCGTTCGATGTCGGCCTGCTGGTCCAGGTAGACGCGCACCGGGTAGGTGTAGGCCAGGGCGAGCGCGATCAGCACCGCGAAGAGCACGGTGGCCCGCCCGGTGAAGCCCCGGGAGCGGGGTGCGGAGAGCCGTTTGACGGTGCCGGCGGCCGTACGACGGGCCGCGGCGGGCCGGCTCGCGGAGCGTACGCCCTCCGCGCCCCGGGCCGCCCCCGGCGCGCGACCGGCCGTGGCCCGCGGCTCCGCGCGGACACCGCCCTCGCGGACCGACGTCCGGGCGCCCCGGGCCCCGCCCGGCCGGCCGGTGTGACCCGGCCGGCGGGCGGGGCGCTGACCGCCCGGTGTGCGGCGCTGCTGCATCGTCACACCCCTCCCCCGAGGCCTCGCGCGTCTCAGGCGGAACGGTAGCGCGGGAAGGCGCCGGCACCGGCGTACCGCGCCGCGTTGGCCAGCTCCTCCTCGATCCGCAGGAGCTGGTTGTACTTCGCGACCCGGTCCGAGCGGGCCGGGGCGCCGGTCTTGATCTGGCCGCAGCCCGTGGCCACCGCCAGGTCGGCGATGGTGGTGTCCTCGGTCTCGCCGGAGCGGTGGCTCATCATGCACTTGAAGCCTGCCCGGTGGGCCAGGTCCACCGCGTCCAGGGTCTCGGTCAGCGAACCGATCTGGTTGACCTTCACCAGGACCGCGTTGGCGGCCTTCTCGGCGATGCCGCGGGCGATGCGCTGCGGGTTGGTGACGAACAGGTCGTCGCCGACGATCTGGATGCGGTCGCCGAGCGAGGCGGTCAGCGTCTGCCAGCCGGTCCAGTCGTCCTCGGCCAGCGGGTCCTCGATCGACACGATCGGGTAGTCGCCGGCGAGCTTGGTGTAGTAGTTGCTCATCTCCTCGGCGCTCTTCGCGGTGCCCTCGAAGGTGTAGGTGCCGTTGTCGAAGAACTCCGTGGCGGCCACGTCGAGCGCGAAGACGATGTCGGTGCCGAGCCGGTAGCCGGCCTTCTCCACCGCCTCGGCGATCAGGTCCAGGGCGGCGGCGTTGGTGGGCAGGTTCGGCGCGAAGCCGCCCTCGTCGCCGAGGCCCGTGGAGAGCTCCTTCTTCTTCAGCACCGACTTCAGCGCGTGGTAGACCTCCGCGCCGGAGCGCAGCGCCTCACGGAAGCTGGGCGCGCCGATCGGCGCGATCATGAACTCCTGGATGTCGACGTTCGAGTCCGCGTGCGCGCCACCGTTGAGGATGTTCATCATCGGCACCGGCAGCAGGTGCGCGTTCGGGCCGCCCAGGTAGCGGAAGAGGCTCAGCTCGGCGCTGCCGGCCGCCGCCTTGGCCACCGCCAGGGAGACCCCGAGGATGGCGTTCGCGCCCAGCTCGGACTTGCTGTCCGTGCCGTCGATGTCGAGCATCTTCTGGTCGATCAGCCGCTGCTCGCTGGCCTCGTAGCCGATCAGCTCGTCGACGATCTTGTCCTCGATGTTCGAGACCGCCTTCTCGACACCCTTGCCCTGGTAGCGGTCGGCGTCACCGTCGCGCAGTTCGATCGCCTCGAAGGCGCCCGTGGAGGCGCCGGAGGGCACCGCCGCCCGGGCGATCGTGCCGTCGTCGAGCCCGACCTCGACCTCGACGGTCGGGTTGCCCCGCGAGTCCAGAATCTCCCGCGCGACGATTCCCTCGATGGTTGCCACTGAGTCGCTCCTCGTTTGTGTGTTCCGGTCCGGTATGGGCCGCGACGGTGCGGCTGAGGCAGTTGTTGAACGCAGCGTATCGGGCGACGCTCGGACGCGGGCGGTCCGGGCGCTCGCCGGCCCGACCCGAAACCTGCCTCCGGGCAGTGCTTTACACGGACATTCCCGGATTCTCGTGCCTCAACCGGCAACGGGTTTGCGCGCGGTTGACTTGATCGGCGAGGCTGGTCGCCATGCCCGCCGCCTCGACCACCCTCCGCATGCTCGCCGTGTCGGTCATCGCGTCGCTCACGGTGACCGGTTGCCAGACCCTCGACGACGCCGGCCGGGCGATCGGGCGGTCCGACCTGGTGAACGACCTGGCCGCCCGGCTCGACCGGGCCCTGGAGCTGACCTACTCCGCCGACTACCAGCTCCCCGGCGGGCAGACCGCCACCATCGCCCAGGCCCAGGATCCGGCCCGCTCCGCGTACACCTGGCCCGGCGGCAAGCTCACCGTCACCCCGGAGGCGACGACCCGCTGCGAGACCGGCGCCGGCCGCGCGACCTGCACCCTGGAGGCACCGCCCGCGCCCAACGCGAAGCCCACGGTGACCATGTTCACCGAGGCCAAGCAGCGGGGACTGGTCACGCCGCCGATCGTGGTGGGGCTGCTCACCACCGCCGCGCTCGATCCGGAGGCGGTGATCGAGCAGAGCGACACCACCCTCGCCGGCCACCACGCCACCTGCGTCGACGTGACGCAGTCGGCCGGGGACTTCACCGCCTGCGTGACCACCGACGGGGTGCTGGGCAGCTTCACCGGCCAGGTCGACGGCCGCCAGGTCGAGCTGGCGCTGAGCCGCTACCGCGAGACGGTCGACGGCACCGTGTTCGACCTGCCGCCCGACGCCGGCGTCGTGGACCGCCGCCCGGCCAGCTCGTGACCGACCCGTCGGCGGGTCCGGTGCCCGGCACCGGGCCGCCGCCCCGCGTCACACGCCCAGCAGGGTCCGCAGGTGGCGCGGGGGCGGGCAGTCGTGGGCGAGCATCGCGTCGTGCCACTCGCGCACCGACACGCCGGCCGGGCGGGCGGCGGCGATCGCGGCCACCTCGCTGTAACCGACGAAGTACGTCGAGAGCTGCGTCGAGGTGAGCAGCGCGCGCCGCCACTTGCCGGCCGCCTCCCCCTCCTCCTGGAAGCCCCGCCCGGTCATCAGCGCCATCGCCTCGGCCTCCGGCAGCTCCTCGCAGTGCACGAGCTGGTCCAGCAGCGCGTTGATGGTCATCCGGAGCTGCATCTTGAGCTGCTGCAACCGCACCGGCAGGCCGCCGAAGCCGAGGCCGGCCATCAGCTCCTCCGTGTAGACCGCCCAGCCCTCGATGAAGGGGCCCGACTCGGTCAGCGCGCGTACGCGGGTGGGGCCGACGTGCCGGCGGGCGTGGGCGAGCTGGAGGAAGTGCCCCGGCATCGCCTCGTGCACCGTCAGGTTGCGGATCATGTGGTCGTTGTACTCGCGGTAGAACGACTCCACCCGGTGCGCGGGCCAGTCCGTCGGGGTGGGCGCGATGCAGTAGAAGGTCGGCACGTCCGCCGTCTCCAGCGGGCCGGGCGAGTCGCAGTAGGCGACCGCCACGCCCCGGGCGAACTGGGGCATCTCCTGGATCACGCACGGGTCGTCGACCAGGGTGACCAGGTCGTGGGCGCGCACGAAGTCGGTCGCCTCGTCCAGGGTGACCGAGGCGAGGTCCACGATCGTGTGGTCGTCCGGGTGCTCGGCGGCCAGCAGGTCCAGCGCCCGGCGTACCGTCTCGTCGTCGGCGGGGCCGCCGACCAGCTCGACGGCCGCCGCGCGGATCTCCTCGCCGACCCGGTCCAGGTTGGCCCAGGCCCGGCGCTGGATCTCGGCGGCGCCCAGCTCGGTGTCGAGGGTGTGCCACAGCCGCGCCTCCCAGCGGCGACGGCCCAGCCGCGGGTCCCGCCCGGGGCCGGCGTCGGCGGCCAGGCCCTGACGCAGCCACGCGACGAACTCCTCCAGCGCCGCGATCGCCGCGGTGGCTGCCGGCTCGACCCGGTCGTACAGGGCGGGGGCCTGCGCGAGCAGCCCCGGCACCTCGTCGCGGATGAGCGCCGCCGTGCCGGTGAACTGCCCGACCGCCGTCTCGGCGTGGATGCGCGGCATGTCGCGCAGCGTCGCGCGCGCGGTCGCCAGCGCGTCCGGTACGGCGGCGAGCCGACCGGCCAGGCTGGTCAGCCGCACGTCCACCGGGGCGTACGGGCGGGCGAGCAGCGCGTGCAGCAGCGGCCCGGGGTTGTGCCGCAGCGGGTCCCACTCGTGCGCGCGGATGTCGCCGGACTCGAACAGCTCCCGGTCCACGAACGAGGTGAGCAGCGCGTGGTCGACGCGCTCCTCGACGTCCAGGGCGTCCGGGTCCAGCTCGGCGAGCGCGTCCGCGGCCTCCTTGAGCATTGTCCGGTCGGCCGCGACCGCCTCGGCGGAGAGGTCCGGCAGCCGGTCGTCGTACCGGTGGTCGCCGGTGGAGGTCGCTAGCCCCGGCCGGCTCTGAAGCAACGCGTCGACGATCCGCTCCGCGAGCGGCACAAACGATTCCACCCGCCGACCCTACCGGGTCGACTCAGGCCTTTTCGGCGGCGCGGACCGCGTCCGCGTAGGCCAGGGCGGCGCGGCGCAGGGCCGCCTCCGGGTCCAGGCCCGCCTCGCGGGCAGCCGCGACCGAGGCGAGCAGGCTCGCGCCGAGCCGTGCCTCCGGGTCCACCTGGGAATCGGCGAGGGGCGGCGGTACGGCGAGGCCGACCCGCCCGGCGCGCTCCAGGATCTTGGCGGCCAGGGCGAGGGCGGGCTGGCTCAGCGCGATGCCGTCGAGCACCGAGTCACGCGCCTTCTCGGCCCGCTTGATCCGCTCCCAGCTCGCCTCGATCTCCTCCAGGGTGCCCGTCGCCGCGTCGGCGAAGACGTGCGGGTTGCGCCGGACCATCTTGTCGACCAGCCCGCCGGCCACGTCGTCGACGGTCCACCGTTCCCCCTCGGGCAGCTCCTCGGCGAGGCGGGCGTGCAGCACCACCTGGAGCAGCACGTCGCCCAGCTCCTCGCGCAGCGCGTCGGTGTCCCCGGCGCTGATCGCGTCGTACGCCTCGTAGCACTCCTCCAACAGGAAGCCGGCGAGGCTGCGGTGGGTCTGCGCGCGCTTCCAGGGGTCGCCGCCCGGGGAGGCCAGCCGGTCCATCACCGCCACCGCGTCGAGCAGCCGGGCGCCCGGCGGGTCCCAGGAGCCGTACATCAGCTCCAGCTCGGCCAGGCCGGGCTCGCGGGCCAGCCGCAGGCCCAGCTCGCGGGCCAGCGACTCGTCGCCGGCCGGGCCGGCCAGCCACACCGCGACGTCGTGCGTCGCCGCCGCGTCGAGCAGCGCCTGCGTCGCCCGGCCGTCGACCACCGTGACCTCGGCGCCCGCCGCGCGGACCGCCGTCGTCAGCTCGCTCTCCGCCCCCGCCAGCACCGGATGCCGGCGTACGACGTCCCACGCGGCGGCGGTCAGCAGCCCGGCCGGCAGCCGGGGCGAGGTGACGAGCAGGACGATCCGGGCGGGCATGCTCAGCTGTGGGTCCCGCCGGCCGCCTGCGGCCCGGAGGTGGGCAGCGGATCGGGGGTGGAGACGTCGGTGACCGCGCCGGAGCCGGCCTCGCCCAGCGGCACGCTCACGGCCGGCGCGTTGCCGGAGAAGCTCAGCACCGGAAACTCCAGCGGGCGGTAGCGGGGGTTGACCGTCACGTCGTACGCGGCGACCGCCTCGGCCAGCGACTTGCGGGTGGCCAGCGCGCCGCGCAGCTGCTCGCCGTCGAGCTGGCGGGCGGCCGCCTCGTCGGGCACGTCGGCCGGGATGGCGCCCGCCTTGCGGCCCGCCGCCACCACGTCCTTCAGATCCTGCGCGGTCGGCTCGGCCGGCGCACCGGTCGGCACCCCCGACAGGCAGTTGTAGAGCTCGGCGGTCCGGCGCACGTAGCCGGTGTCGGGCGACAGGCCCAGCTGCTGGGCGAGCTGCTCCGGCGCGACCTGCCCGCGTGCCTGGTAGTTCTTGTCCGCGGAGACCCGCTCGCAGACCTCGGCCAGCACCAGCATGCTGACGACCTGGCCACGGTCGGGCAGCTGCGGCACCTGCGCCGGGGGTTGCCCCTCGGGCGCCTCGGGCTGCCCCGTCGGCGTCGGGTTCTTGGCCCGCAGGTCGTCGACGACCCCGGTGACGGCATCCTCGGTGATCCGCAGGTCACCGACGTAGGCGGCGACACCGGGCTCGGCACGGCAACCGGAGAGGGCGACGAGGCCGAGCGCCACGCTGGCGACGGCGACAAGACGGCGAGCACGCATGTCGGTCACTCTCTCATGCCGCCCGGGGCCGCCGTGACACCGCCCACCGGTCTTCCCGCGCGTCCGTCCCGTGCCGGCCCGGGTCGCCGCCCCCTGGTCGCTCGCCGGCTGCCGGCCAGCCATCGTCGATCGCCGCTCACCGGGCGGAGGCTCCCACCTTCGCCGGCTCGCCCAGCACGTCCTTCAGCAGCTGGGCGCACCACTCCAGCAGGGCCTGGTCGCGCATCGGCTCGCCGCCGACCCGCCGGGTGCTCGGCCGGGGCACGCTGACCTGGTCGAGGGCCTGCTTGTAGACCGAGTCCGGGTGGTAGCGCTTGAGCCGCAGCTGCTTCGAGTCGGGCAGCGGCAACGGGCCGAACCGGATGTGCTTGCCCTGCATGGAGACGTCGGCGAGGCCGTACCGGCGGGCCAGCAGCCGGAACCGGGCCACGGCGACGAGGTTCTGCACCGGCGCGGGCGGCTCGCCGTAGCGGTCCGTCATCTCGGCGACCACCTCGCGCAGCCGCTCCTCGTCGCGGGCCTCGGCGAGCTTGCGGTACATCTCCAGGCGCAGCCGCTCCACGCCGACGTAGTCGTGCGGCAGGTGGGCGTCGACCGGCAGGTCGACCTTGACCTCGGTCTCCTCCTCCGGGCGCTCTCCCTTGAACGCGGAGACCGCCTCGCCGACCATCCGCACGTACAGGTCGAAGCCGACGCCCTCGATGTGCCCGGACTGCTCGCCGCCGAGCAGGTTGCCGGCGCCCCGGATCTCCAGGTCCTTCATCGCCACGTACATGCCGGCGCCCAGCTCGGTGTGCTGGGCGATGGTCGCCAGCCGCTCGTGGGCGTGCTCGGTGAGCGGCTTCTCCGGCGGGTAGAGGAAGTACGCGTACGCCCGCTCCCGGCCCCGGCCGACCCGGCCGCGGATCTGGTGCAGCTGGGCCAGGCCGAGCAGGTCGGCCCGCTCCACGATCAGGGTGTTGGCGTTGGGGATGTCGATGCCGGACTCCACGATCGTGGTGCAGACCAGCACGTCGAACTCCTTCTCCCAGAAGCCGACCATGACCTTCTCCAGGGCCTCCTCGCCCATCTGGCCGTGCGCCACCGCGACCCGCGCCTCGGGCACCAGCTCGCGCAGCTTCCGGGCCATCCTGTCGATCGACTCGACCCGGTTGTGCAGGTAGAAGACCTGCCCGTCGCGGAGCAGCTCACGGTGGATGGAGGCCGCCACCTGCCGCTCGTCGTACGCCCCGACGAAGGTCAGCACCGGGTGCCGCTCCTCCGGCGGGGTGGCGATGGTGGACATCTCCCGGATGCCGGTGATCGCCATCTCCAGGGTGCGCGGGATCGGGGTGGCCGACATGCTCAGCACGTCGACCGAGGCGCGCATCGTCTTCAGGTGCTCCTTGTGCTCGACGCCGAAGCGCTGCTCCTCGTCGACGATGACCAGGCCGAGCGACTTGAACCGGGTGGCCGCCTGGAGCAGCCGGTGGGTGCCGATGACGATGTCGGCGGTGCCCGCGGCGGCCATCTCCAGGGTCCGCTCGGCCTCCTTGGGCGTCTGGAAGCGGGAGAGCTGCTTGATGGTCACCGGGAACTGGCTCATCCGCTCGGCGAACGTGTTGTAGTGCTGCTGCACCAGCAGCGTGGTGGGGACCAGCACCGCCACCTGCTTGCCGTCCTGCACCGCCTTGAACGCCGCCCGGACCGCGATCTCCGTCTTGCCGTAGCCGACGTCGCCGCAGATCAGCCGGTCCATCGGGACGGTCTGCTCCATGTCCCGCTTGACCTCCTCGATGGCGGCGAGCTGGTCCGGCGTCTCCTGCCACGGGAAGGCGTCCTCCAGCTCCCGCTGCCACGGCGTGTCGGGGCCGAAGTTGTGCCCCTTCGACGCCTTGCGGGCCGCGTAGAGCTGGATGAGCTGGGCGGCGATCTCCTTGACCGCCTTGCGGGCCCGGGCCTTGGACTTCTGCCAGTCCGAGCCGCCCATCTTGTGCAGGGTGGGCTGCTCGCCGCCGACGTAGCGGGAGAGCTGGTCGAGCTGGTCGGTGGGGACGAAGAGCCGGTCGCCGGGCTGGCCCCGCTTGCTCGGGGCGTACTCGATGACCAGGTATTCCCGCGAGGCGCCGTTGACGGTGCGCTGCACCAGCTCGACATAGCGGCCGATGCCGTGCTGCTCGTGCACGACGTGGTCGCCGGCCTTGAGTTCCAGCGGGTCGATGGTGTTGCGCCGCCGGCTCGGCATCTTGCGCATGTCGCGGGTGGAGGTGCCCCGCCCGCCGGTGACGTCGTTGCCGGTGAGCAGCACGAACCGGGACGCCTCGTCGACGAAGCCGCCGGTCAGGCTGCCGCAGGCGACCAGCACCTCGCCGGGGGCGGGCGCGGCCGGGATCTCCTCGGTCAGCCGCGCGCCGAGGCCGGCGTCGCGGAGCACCTCGACGGCCCGCTGGGCGGGACCGTGCCCCTCGAAGACCAGCGCGACCGACCAGCCCTCCCCGGTCCAGCGCTTGAGGTCGTCGACCACCCGGGCGGTCTCGCCGTGGTAGAGCGGGGCAGGCTGCGCGGAGAGGGTCACCGCGATCGCGTCGTCGGGCGTGACGTCGTACGCCTCCGGCCCGTCCTCCCAGGGCTGCCGCGCGGGGACGGCGTCCGCCTCCACCAGGCCGAACGGGGACAGCGTCCACCAGGGCTGGCGCAGCTTCGCCGCGACGGCGCGTACCTCGGCCAGGGTCCGGAAGGCGGCGGCGCCGAGGTCGACCGGGGCCTGGCCACCGACGGCGGCCGCGGCCCAGCTCGCCTGGAGGAACTCGTCGGAGGTACGCACCAGGTCGTGCGCCCGCGTGCGGATGCGCTCCGGGTCGCACAGCAGCACGTGGGTGCCGGCCGGCATGGCGTCCAGCAGCAGCTCCATCGAGTCGGCGCCGATCAGCGCCGGGGCGAGGGACTCCATGCCCTCCACCGGGATGCCCTCGGCCAGCTTGTCGAGGATCTCGGCCAGCTCCGGGTGCTCCTCGGCGAGGGCGGCGGCCCGCTTGCGCACCGACGGGGTGAGCAGCAGCTCCCGGCACGGCGGCGCCCAGAGCTGCGGCACCTGCTCGATGGTGCGCTGGTCGGCGACGGCGAAGGTGCGGATCTCCTCCACCTCGTCGCCCCAGAACTCGACCCGCGACGGGTGCTCGTCGGTGGGCGGGAAGATGTCGAGGATGCCGCCGCGCACGGCGAACTCGCCCCGTTTGGTGACCAGGTCGACCCGCGCGTACGCCATGTCGATGAGCCGGCGGGCGACCTCCTCCAGGTCGGCCTCTCCCCCGGCGGCGAGCTGCACCGGCTCCAGGTCGCCGAGCCCCTTGAGCTGCGGTTGCAGCAACGACCGGACGGGCGCCACGACCACCCGCAGCGGGCCGGTGCGCCCGTGCGCGTCAGCCGACCCGGGGTGCGCCAGCCTGCGCAGCACGGCCAGACGCCGGCCGACCGTGTCGGAGCGGGGCGACAGGCGCTCGTGCGGCAGCGTCTCCCACGACGGGAAGACCGTCACCTGCTCGGGCGGGAGCAGGCTGCCCAGCGCGGCGGCCAGGTCGTCGGCCTCGCGGGTGGTGGCGGTCACGGCGAGCACCGGACGGCCCGCGCCGCCTCCCGACCCGCCGTCGCCGGCCTGGTCGGCCGCGACGGCGGCGACCGCGAACGGGCGCAGCGCGGGCGGCGCGGTGATGTCGAGGCCGTCGACCTGCGCGGCACCGGAGCGCGCCAGGTCACGTGCCCGGGCCAGCCCCGGGTCGGCCAGGGCGGCGGAGAACAGACCGGTGAGCATGTGATCACTTCCAGCGGACGACACGACGATCACCCCTCGCCCGGTCGGACGGGGGGTCCACCGGTCGACACTATCTCTCCGGTCGGACGAACCACGCCCGCGTAGGTTGGATCCTCGACAATCCGCGCAGGGCCACCCGAGGGGGGAACGGATGCCTGAGGGAGTCGGCAGCGACCCGCGCCGGAAGACCACGCCCGGCCGGTGGCGGGTGCTGGGGCATCCGGAGGGGATCCTGATCTACGAGGTGCGCTGCATCGTCGAGAGCCACGGCTGGACCGAACCCGTCGTCGAGAGGTTCTACAACCTCATCCTCGGGCGGTCGGGGGCCTACCGGCGGCGGCTAAACGGTCGTACGGCGTTCTCGGACGCCACCTCGGTGCTGCTCACCCGACCGGGCGACGAGATGTCCGTGTCCCACCCGCTGGGCTGCGGCGACTCGTACACCTGCGTGCAGGTCGACCCGGCGGTGCTGGCCGAACGCCCGGACGGAACCCGCTGGTTGGAGACCGCCGGCTGGGAGGGCACCTCCGACGCGGCGCTCGACCTGGCACACCGGCTGCTCATCGCAGAGTTCCGGCGGGGGCTGGACCGCTTCGAGATGGCGGAGCGGCTGCACCGCTTCCTCGACGGGGTGCTCGGCCTCGCCGACGCCCGTACCGAACCGCCGGAGGCGGACCTGGCCCGCGCGGTCGGCCGGCGGCCCGCCACCCAGGCCGCCCACCGTCGCCTGGCCGACCGGGCGCGCGAGGTGCTCACCGCCGGCGACTTCTCGCTCGGCCTCGACGAGGTGGCCCGGAAGGTGGGCGTCTCCCCGCACCACCTGAGCCGGGTGTTCCACCGGGTCACCGGCAGCAGCCTCACCGCCTACCGGAACCGGCTGCGGGTGCGGGCCGTCCTGGACGCCCTCGCCGAGGACGCACGGCCGCTGCGCGCCGTGGCGGCGGAGCACGGCTTCGCCGACCAGGCCCACCTCACCCGGGTGGTCCGGGACCACCTCGGCCATCCCCCGGCCCACCTGCGCCGGCTCCTCACCCGCACCCGGCCGACCTGACCCCACCCGCCCGCGGTGTCGGCCCGCGGTGTCGGCCCGCGGTGTCGGCCCTCGGTGCCGGGCCTCGGTGCCGGGCCTCGGTGCCGGGCCTCAGGTTGATGCAGGCGCTCCAGCGGGCTGCCGGGCACGCACGCCGACCAGGTCGGCTCGCGTCAGGATCCCGGACCGGACGGGTCGGTCGGCTCGGGTTGATCTTTGTCGGGTCGGCCGGGCGGGTCGTCGCGCGGGTCGTCGGGCCGGCCCGGGTCAGGCCGTCAGGGCAGGTCAGGCCGTCAGGGCAGGTCAGGCCGTCAGGGCAGGTCAGGCCGTCAGGGCAGGTCAGGCCGTCAGGCCGGGTCAGGCCGTCAGGCCGGGTCA
>NZ_JBHMIR010000026.1:0-84354 GCF_048060285.1 Micromonospora sp. LOL_025
GACAACGGCACCACACCCACCACACCCGTCGCCACCAACGGAGGCCGCACCGGCACACCAGCCAACTCACGGATCCGGCGAACCAGCCCGGCCGGCGTGAGTACCTGGAACACGTCACGGATGCCGATTTCCGTACGGAAGACGACCCTGATCCGGTTGACCAGCTTGGCGGCGAGCAGCGAATGCCCACCCAGATCGAAGAACCCGTCGTCGACGCCGACCCGGCTGCGGCCGAGCGCCTCGGCGAACAGATCACTCATCAACTGCTCGGCGGGCGAACCTCCAGCCCTCGAGAGGGCCAGGGCGCCGTACTCGGGAGCGGGCAGCGCCGCACGGTCCACCTTGTCGTGGGCATTCGTCGGGATCTTGTCCAGCCACACGACAGCGCCGGGCACCAGGTAGTTCGGCAGCCGCTCCCGCAACCCGGCGAGCAACTCGGCAGTCGACGTCTGCGCCCCGGGCGTAGCGACGACGTAGGCGACCAGGCGCCGCACTCCGGGCACGTCCTCGCGTACCACGACCACGGCGCGGTGCACGTCGGCCCGTTCGACCAGTTGTGCCTCCACCTCGGCGGGCTCGACCCGGAACCCGTTGATCTTCACTTGGTGGTCGACCCGGCCCAGGTATTCGATCTGCCCGTCTTCGCGCCAACGCCCCAGGTCGCCGGTGCGGTACATGCGCTTGCCCGGCTCGCCGAACGGGTCGGGAATGAACCGCTCCGCGGTCAGCGCGGGTTGGCCGAGGTAGCCGCGGGCGATCCCGGCACCGGCAAGGTACAGCTCTCCGGTCACGCCGGGCGGCATGAGGTGCAGCCCGGGGCCGAGCAGATAGGCGCGGGCGTTCGGAATGGGACGCCCGATCGGCGGCAGGCCGCCCGGCACCACCCGGGTGCGGCCGAGTCCGGTGTGGATCCACTCGCCGAGCAGCAGGCGACGTTCGGCGGACGACAACAGGTCGAGATCACCGATGCGGCGGTGCGGGTCGTCGGCGAACGCCTCCAGGATCCGACTCACCCTGGCCAGCAGTTCCTCTGGTCCGCCGGGCACGACGGCCCCGTCCCGGCGGGTGACCCTCAGGGTGATCTCCTCGGACGCGTCGACGACGAGGCTGACCGGGTAGTGCGTCGCGTCGTGACCGGTGAGGTCGACGACCTTCACGTCTCCTGCGGACTCGCCGTCCTGGGCGGTCGGGAAGTTCTGGAACACGATCAGCGTGTCGAACACGTCGCCGACCCCGGTCACCCGGCGGATCTCGGACAGGCCGAGGTGGCCGTGCTCGCGCAGTGCCACCCACCGTTGCTGGAGCGCGGTGGCGGTTTCCAGTAAAGAGGTGTCGTCCCGCACCCGCACCCGGACCGGCAACGTGTTGATGAACAGCCCCAGCATCCGGTCGGCACCGGCCAGCTCCGGCGGACGTCCGGACACCGTGGCGCCGAACACGACGTCCTCGCGGCGGGTCAGCCGGCCCAGCACCACCGCCCACGCGACCTGTAGCACGGTGTTGATGGTCAGGCCGTGCTCGCGGGCGGCGGACTTCAGCCGGCCGCCGAACGGCAGGGTGGTCTCGACATGGATGGGCCTCGGCCGCCCACGCTCGATCGGGACCAGGTATGTCGGTTCGTGCAGCCCGGCCAGCTCGGTGGACCACGCGGCAGCCGCAGCGGCGTCGTCACGCGAGCCGAGCCACCGCAGGTAGTCCCGGTAGGGCGTGATCGGGGGCAGGCCCGCCCGGTCCGCTGCTTCCGCCGGCGAGGGAGCGCCGCCGGCGGCGTACACCGCGTGCAGTGCGGTCAACTCCTGTACGAGCAACGGCATCGACCAGCCGTCGAGCAGGATGTGGTGGCTCGTGAGGATCAGCGTGTGCCGCTTCGGGCCCAGGCGCAGCAGCGTGAGGCGCAACGCGGGCCCACGCATGAGGTCGAACGCCTCGGCGCGGTCGGCGGCGGCCACCTCCGCCGCGTCAGCCGGGCGGTCGGAGAGATCGACGACCCGGCGGGGCACCCGGACCCCGCTGGTCACGACCTGCACCGGGTCGCCGTTGCGGCGACGACGGAACGCGACGCGCAGTGCCGCGTGACGGTGCAGAAGCGCGTCCGCCGCCGCCCACAGGTCGTCGGCTCGCAGCGGCCCGTCCAGGACCACCTCGAGCTGCACGGTGTACACGTCCTCCTCGCCCGCGCTGAGCTCGGAGTGGAACAGCAGTCCCTGTTGCAGCGGGGTCAGCGGGAGGATGTCCTCGATCTTCGGGGCACTCACCGATGTCTCACTCCTTCGTCAACGGCGAGCCAGGTGGCGCGCGCGCTGCCGGTCCGACGACCGTCTGGTGCGTACATGCTGATGTGGACGACCGCCATCCGGCCCCGGCGCCGCTCGGCGGCGGCCACCAGGACGTGGCACTCCCCCGCGCGGACCGCGCCCGCCCGGGCGGCGAAGGTCGAGAGCACCACCGGCTCCGCGACCGGGTCGAGCGTCCAGCCGCCCGGGCAGTCCAGCGCCGCGCGGACGAGCGCCGGCGGCACGAGGCCGTCCTCCGCCGCCAGCGACCGGTCCGGCGTCCAGGTGCAGGCCACGACGCCGCCGCCGACCGGGCCGGGCGCGATGTCCAGCGCCAGCGGACGGTCCCGGTCGGTGCCGCAGACGAAGCAGCTGGGGAACGGGTGGCCGTGGCGTCCGGCGAACCGGGCCTCCGCGGCCCTGGCTGTCCGCTCGGGCACCGGTGGCACGTCGATGATCGGGGGTATCCGGTGTGTCGCCGTCGCGACCAGCTCGCCCTCGGCGTAGACGCGGTCGCGGACCGGGTCACGTTCCACCACGAGTGCCAGGCCGGTGGGCACGGGTTCGAGCAGCGTCACCGTGGCATCGCCGACGTGGTCGACGAGTAGTCCCGCGAGGTAGCCGCCGTGCGCACGCCCGGGCGGTCCGGCGTACCGCTCGGCCACCACGATCATCGTGGGCTCGTGTCCAGCTCGGCGTACAGGGCGATGTCGGCGGCCTCGGTCGGGCCGTAGACGTTCTGCACGCGGGCCCGGCAACGCGGCGAGTCGAGCCACGGCCGCAGCAGGGACATGTCCGGCGTCTCGGCGCCGAGCGCGAGCGTGTGCAACGACTCCAGGGGCCGGAAGTCGTCGGCGGACGCCAGCTCGACCACCGGGTAGAACATGGAGGGCACCGACGGGTTGAACACGGTGATCCGCTCCCGCCCGAGCCAGTCGGTGAGCGTGACCGGATCGAACGGGCCGTCGTCGTAGAGGCAGAGCGTCGCGCCGGTGACCAGCGGCGTCAGGTAGCTGCGGACGGACGCGTCGAAGCTGGATGCGATCACCTGCAGCACCCGCTCGCCCGGCCCGATCCCGCACGCGCCCGCGCACCAGTCCAGCAGGTTGACCAGCGACCCCATCTCAAGCTGCACGCACTTCGGGCGGCCGGTCGACCCGGAGGTCTGGATGACGTAGGCCGCGGCGTCGGGGTGGTGCCGGTCCGCCACCGGCGCCGGATCGCCGTCGCGCAGCACGGCCGCGACGTCCGTGGGCGGGAGGTCGGGCAGCGTCCGGCCGTCGGCGGTGAGGATGACCGACGGCCGCGTCACGTCGACCAGGTCGAGCAGCCGGGCGTCCGGCAGGGACGGGTTGAGCGGTACGTAGACGCCGCCCGCGGCGAGCACGGCCATCATCGACACGACCAGCTCGTAGCTGCGCGGGAGCAGCACCCCGACGTGGACCTCCCACCCGACACCGCGTTCGACGAGGAACCGGGTCACGCGGTTGACGTCCGCGGCCAGCTCGCCGTAACTCCACCGGCCGGCGGCGCTGACCACGGCCTCGTCGTCGGGACGGAGGGCGACCTGCCGGGCGAACCGGGCGGCCACGGTGTCGGGGGTCATGCGGTTCCTTCGACGGGAGCCCACCGGTGCAGCAGCCGGGTGGCCACCCCGACCGGCAGGAGAACGATGGCCGCGAGCACCAGCCACCCCAGCCCGTGCGGCACGGCCAGCACGAGGGCGGTGACCAGGATGGGCCCGATGACCTCCTGGACGTTCAGGCCGAAGCCGAACAGGGACTGGTACTCGCTCATACGCCGCTCGTCGGCGAGGTTGAACGAGAGCCCCCACGCTCCCGCGGACTGGGTGATCTCGCTGATCGTCAGGAGCACGACGGCGGCGGTGAGCAGTGTCCAGGACAGCGGGTTCAGCCTGCCCCCGGTGAAGACCAGCAGCGCGCACCCGATCGCCATCACCAGGGTGCCGTGCCAGTGCCTGCGGTTCGCGTCCCGCACGGTGTCGGTGCCCCTGCTGAGCCGCACCTGGAGCGCGACGACGAGCACGCAGTTGAGCGCGATGATCGCGGGGATGCCCCAGCCCGGGCCGTTGGTGCGGTGCAGCAGCCACAGCGGCAGGCCCACGAACAGTGCGGCGTCGTGCAGCGACCCGAACGTGTTCGCGATGGTGGCCACAACGAACGGCCGGTCCTTCAACGCGGCCCAACCCCGGCGCTGCCCCGGCTCGACCGGCTCCCGCCTGGTGGAGGGCAGGCGCAGCACGATGAGTACGCACGCGGCGAAGGTGGCGACGTTGATCAGCAACAGCGTCCGGAACACGCCCTCGCCGTCGACGAGGAGGAGCGCGCCCGCCGCGAAGAGGCTGCCGAGCGAGAAGCCGATGTTGTGCGCCACGTACGTCGCCGCCCGCAGCGCGACCCTGTTGACGGGGAACAGTTCCGCGATCACCGCCGCGCGGATGGGGCCGATCAGCCGCTGGAGCAGCACCACGAGGGCGGTCGTGACGAAGAACGCGATGGCCGACGGGGGCAGCACGTAGCCGAGCAGGAACAGGGCCACCGCCGCGTTCATCAGGCCCAGCAGGAGCCGCCTGTCGAAGCGGTCCGCAAACCTGCCGAAGGGCAGGATGAAGGCGAGCGCGACGAGACTCGCCGTCGACAGCGCGGTGCTGGTCTGCTCGGGGCTGCGGTCGAGGACCTGGGTGAAGAACACGATCTGCACCGAGGTGAACGCGCCGGTGCCGAACGACTCCAGGCCGTACATCGCGATGATGCCGTGCCGTGCCGAGCGCGACTCCGGCGTCGCCTCGGCGGTCGGGGTCTCCGCGCCCGCCACGGGGCTCACCGCGGGCTCCCGGCCGGGATGGCGGTCGGCAGCTCGGTGGCGGGCAGCCACACCTCGCTGCCGTCGACGAGGCGGAACCCGAACCGCAACCGGGCCGAGACGGCCCCGATCAGCGCGTACATCCCGTCCAGGTCGGCGGCGGTGGCGTTGAGCATGTCCAGTTCCTGGGTGGACACCCCCGGCGTCATGCTGGCACCGGGGGCGAACAGCACCCGGTGCGCGATCACCCCGTCGAGTGCGCGCACCTCGGCGAGGCCCTCGGCGCCGAGCATGGCCACCGCGTCCGGCGGCGCGAGGTGGTTGAACTGGAACACCACCCCGGGGCCGAGGTCGAAGTCGAGGTCGGGCCGCTCACCCAGTGCCAGGCGGGCTGCGGCGACGACCAGGTCCGGCCCCTTGGAGTGTGTGGACAGCTCGTTCATCCACCCGCCGAGGCGGCTGTTCACCTCGATCACCCTCGGACCGTCCGCGGTCAGCTTCAACTCGGTGTGCGACAGGCCGTACCGGAAGCCGAGCGCGCGCAGCGCGGCCGTGGTGACCTCGCACGCCCTCCGCTGGGTGGCCTCGTCGAGGTGGCTGGGCCAGAACTGGCCCTGCTCGCGGAACGGCTCCACGAGGGGGTACTTCGACAGCACGGGCAGGTGCGTGGTGACGCCGTCGAAGGTGGCGCTCTCCACCGAGCAGAAGTCGCCGTGGCGGCCCTGGTCGACGCCGATGAGCATCTCCTCCAGGACCATGACGCTCTCTTCGCGACCGAGCAGCCGTTCGACCAGCCGGGCGCCCTCGTCGGCGTCGTCGATCCGGTAGCTGTTACGGCTGCCCGCACCCGTGCGTGGCTTGAGCACCGCGGGCAGACCGGTGTGTGCCACGGCGCGCTCCCAGTCCTGCGGCTGGTACAGCGTCGCCGTGCGCAGCGTGTCGACGCCGTGCTCGGCCAGCACCCGACGCTGCACTTCCTTGTCGGTCAACGCGAGCGCCGCCTCGGGCGACTGCCCCGGCAGGCCGTACCGGTCGGTGAGCTGCGCCGCGGTCCGGGCCAGCAGGTCGGTGAAGGAGACCACCCCGTCGCAGCCGGAGGCGTCCGGCAGCTCGCCCTCCGGATCGAAGATCACCGGGTCGATGAAGTGTCGCAGCATGGCGACGCCCGGGTCGTCGCGGAACTCCTCCGGCACGGCGACGACGAGGTCGACCACGGGCCGCAGGAGGCGCAGCATCTCGACGGGCCCCAGCGCGCCGGGGGCGTAGAGCAGCAGCAGACGGGGGCGCTTCCCGCTCATCCGTGCACCCGCGTCCGCACCACGTCGACGAAGTCGCCGAGCACGGAGTTCTCGAAGAGGTCACGCACCGACATCTCGATGCCGAGCTGCTCCTGGATCCGGTTGAGGACCTGCAGCACGGCCACGCTGTGCCCGCCGGACTCGAAGAAGTCCGAGTCGGCGTCGACGGCGATCGCCAGGACCTCACGCCAGATCAGGGTCACGGTCTCGCCGATGTCGGCGTCGGGCCCACCGACGCGGTGCACCCAGTCGCCGGGGGCCTGCTTGGTGCCCCGGTGGATGCCGGCGAGCAGCGCGCCGAGCCGTTCGGCGACAGGTCCTGGGCTGCCGCCGCCGATCAGCCACTCACGGTCGCGGCCCCGGACCCGTCCGACGGAGGTGATCTGGGCGGCCGTGCCGCAGGCGAACACCTCGGTGATGCGGCCGGTCCGGCAGCCCTCCTCCCACTCGTCGACGGAGATCGGGCGCTCGACCGCGGTCAGGCCGACGGTGCCCGCCAGCTCCAGGATCGACTGCCTGGTCACGCCGGGCAGGATCGTGCCCGCCAGCGGTGGGGTGACCAGTCGCCCGTCCTGCCCCTCGACGAAGAGCAGGTTCATCCCGCCGAGCTCCTCCACCCAGCGGCGTTCCCGTGCGTCGAGCCAGACGACCTGGTCGCAGCCCTCCTCGGTGGCCTGTGCCTGCGCGGCGTAGGTGACCGCGTAGTTGCCCGCGTACTTGGCGGCCCCGACACCGCCGGGCGCGGCGCGCACGTAGTCCTCGCACAGCCACACGTCGATCGCCCGCTTGGCACCGAAGAACATCTCCGTGACGAACGCCATCAGCACGAACGTGTAGCTGCGTGAGGGGCCCAGTGCCAGGTCGGCGTCGGCGGCGAACAGCAACGGCCGCAGGTAGAGGCTGCGGTCGGCCTCGCGCGGCACCCAGTCGGCGTCGAGGCGGATCAGGTGCTCGATCGCGCCGACGAACTCGTCGGTCGGCAGCTGCGGCATCATCAGCCGCGCCGCCGAATGCTGGAACCGTTCGGCGTAGCGGTCCGGGCGGAACACGCCGATGCCACCGTCGGCCAGTCGGTACGCCTTGAGCCCTTCGAAGACGATCTGGCCGTAGTGCAGGCCGACCGTCGCCGGGTCGATCGACAGCGGGGCCAGCGGCTCGACACGGCCGTCGTGCCACCCGGACTCCTCGTTCCAGCGCAGCGTGACCATGTGCTCGGTGAACACCCGGCCGAACGTCGCGTCCCGGCTCCGCTCCGCCCTGGCGGCGGCGTCGAGCCGGGCGGCGGGCTTGATCACGTAATCGATCTTGTTGGTCATCGGATCGCTCCCCGCGCCGAGCCGGTGAGCGCACCGGCGATCAGCGACAGGACCTGGTCGGTCCGGTCGAAGTGGTAGAAGTGGCCGCCGGGGAACGTGTGCACGGCGCAGCCCGCCGTCGTCCGTTCCCCCCACGGATCAAGCGTCGCGACCGGCACGCCGGCGTCCTGTTCGCCGCCGAGTACCAGCAGCGGCACGTCGAGGAGCGGGTGCGGCCGGTGGACGTAGGTCTCACAGGCTGCGAAGTCGGCGCGCACGGTCGGCACGAGCATCTCGAGCAGATCCGCGTTGCGCAGTACCGAGTCCGGGGTCCCCGCCAGCTCACGCAGGTGGCCGACGAGTTCGTCCTCGGGCATCTTGTGCACGGGGCGTTCCTTGATCATGGGCAGCTGCGGAGCGGACGCGCCGGAGACGACCAGCAGCTCGGGCGGCCGTCCCGCCGCGGCCATGGCGACCGTGGCCTCGTACCCGAGCAGCGCGCCCATGCTGTGCCCGAAGATCGCGTACGGCCGGTCCCCCACCCGTCGCTGGAGTGGTTCGAGGAACTGCTCCGTCATGGCGGTCATGGACCACTCGGCGGGTTCGGCGGAGCGGCCCTCCCGTCCCGGGGGCTGGACCGGCACGACGTCGGCCGTTCCCGCCAGCCTGCCCCGCCACGAGCGGTAGGCGGAGGCGCCGGCGCCGCCGTGTGGCAGGCAGAACAGCTGCATCCCCTCGGTTGCGGCCGGGGAGCCTGGAAACCAACGCCGGTCCGTGTTCATCACGACTCCTCCCGGGCGATCTGCGCCTCGGCCTGCTCGTCGGTCATGGTCAGCAGTTGCAGGACGAACTCCGCCTCGGCGGCAGCGTTCTCCCCCAGCGCGGCGGCCAGGTGGTCGGCGAGCAGGCGGGGTGTCGGCGCGCGGAACACGGTGAGGTCGGAGAGACCCTCCTCCAGGCCGAACAGTTCCCGGAGTTCGATCGCGATCCGCGACGCGACGAGGGAGTGCCCGCCCAGTCCGACGAAGTCCGCGTCCGGATCGGTCACCTCGGTGTGCAGGTGCCCGCTCCACACCGCCTGCACGACGCGGATCAGGTTCTCGTCGCCCGCCGCCGCCTGGACGGCGTCCTCGGCTGGCCGCTCGCTCCGCGCCGGTGCGGGTACGAAGGCGGTCAGCTCGCCGACCCTGCCGTCCGGATCGGCCAGCGCGGCGTCGAGCAGCGTGGCGAACTGCTCGGCCATCCGCGCGGCCGTCGCGTCGTCGTACAGTGCGGGCGCGTACTCCACCTGAAGGTGGTCGTCGATCACGCTGAACGTCACGGGGAACGGCGAGCGGTTGTTGTCGACCGGCTCGACGGCGTCGACGGCGAGATCGGCGAACACGGCCTTCCGGGTCGGTTCGACCAGGGCGAACAGCACCTGGAACAGAGGGCTGTAACCACTCGCGCGGCCCGGGTTGACCTCCTCGACGACCGCTTCGAACGGCAGTCGCTGGTGATCGAGCGCGTCGAAGACGACCCCGCGCTGGTGGCGTACCAGCTCCCGGAACGACACGTCACCGACCTCGGTCCGCAGCACCACCGTGTTCACGAAGTAACCGACGAGCCGCTCGAACCTGGCGCGGTGGCGGCTGGACACCGGGGTGCCGACGACGACGTCGGACGAGCCGGTGAGCCGGGACAGCAGGGCGTTCAGCGCGGCGAGGTACACCACGTACGGCATGCAGCGCTCGCCCCGCGCGAACGCGCTCACGTCCGGCAGCTTCCGGCTGCACGTCCGGCTGACCCAGGAGCGCTCCACGGCGGGTTCCCGGTCCGGCGGCGGCAGCACCACCGGTGGCGCCCCGGCGAGCCGCTCGCGCCAGAACGCCGCCAACGGGACCCGACGCTGACCGGTGAGCAGTTCCCGTTCCTCGGCCACGGCGTCGGCGTAGCTCACGTCCAGGCCCGTCCTGTCGCCCCCGCCGTAGGCCAGGGCGAGGTCGTCGAGGAGCAGGTCGAGCGAGATGCCGTCGAACACGATGTGGTGTACGACGACGAGCAGGTCGTACCGGTCGTCGTCGAGGCGCAGCAGACGGGCCCGCAGCAGCGGGGCGCGGTCGAGCGCGAAACCGGTCGCCACGTCCTCGGCGCAGCGCAGCGCGGCCTGCCGGGCGGCGTCGGGCAGCAGGCGCAGGTCGTCGACCGGCAACGGCAGGTCGACCGAGTCCTCGACGATCGCGACGGGCCCGCTGGCGTCCTGCGCGAACCGGGTCCGCAACGGCTCGTGGCGGTCGATGACGGCCACCAACGCGTCGCGCAGCGCCCCCTCGTCCAGAGCCCCGCGCAACCGCACCCGCCAGGCGAGCGTGTGCACCGGCCCGCCGCCGATGAGGCGGTCGAGATTCCACATGCTGCGCTGGCCCATCGACAACGGATGGGTCCTGCCGGTCATCGTGTCCCCCAGTCCGACTCGAGTTCCAGTCGCAGGGTGTCGAGCTCGTCCTGGTCCATGTCGACGAAGACGTCGGACGCCGTCACCTGGGGCGTGTCGGCCGTATGGGCCAGGCCCGCCATCGTGGTCAGCGCCTCCGCCCACAGGTCGGCGAGCTGGCGCACCGACGCCTCGTCCAGCACGCCCGGCGCCCACGTGAACGTCGTCCGCAGCCGGGCGCCCTCCGCGTGGTCGAAGGCGATCGCGGTCACGTCGAGCGCGTTGGTGAGCGGGGTGGCGGCGGGAGTCCCGCCGTCCAGCGCGACGAGGCCGCCCGTGCCGCCGGACCGGAACCGGCCCAGGTAGTTGAACGCGACCTCCGGCTCCGCGAGGGTGGCCAGCGGGCTGTCGGTGAGGTGACGCAGCAGGCCGTAGCCCAGGCCGCCGTCCGGCAGGGCGCGAACCTGTTCCTTGACGGCCCGTAGCGCCGCAGCCGTGGTGTCGGTGGCGGTCAGGTCGAGCACCGCCACGTGCCGCACGGTGAACCAGCCGACCGTCCGCGACAGGTCGAGCCCGACGTCCTGCCGCCCGTGGCCCTCCACCATCACCCGCAGGACCTGCGACGGCGTCCCCCGGCGTGCCCGCCAGCTCCGTACGGCCAGTGCCAGGGCGCACAGCAGCACGTGGTCCACGCCCGCGCGGAAGCGGTCCGGCACCACGCTGAGCAGCGGGCCCGCCTCCACCTCGCGTACCAGCTCGCCCGCGTTTCCCACGGTGTCGGTCGCCGGGTCGAGCCGACCGCCGAGGGGCGGTTCGGGCGCGGACAGCGCGCGCCTCCACACGTCCGACTCGGCGAGCCGTCCGGGTGCCTCCCGCACGAGCCTGTTCGCCCAGGTACGGAACGAGGTCGGCACGGCGGGCAGCCGCACCGGGCGTCCGGCGGTGATGTCGTCCCATCCGGCCGCGACGTCGTCGAGCAGGATCCGCCAGGACACGCCGTCCACCGCGAGGTGGTGCACCGCCAGCAACAGCTGCCCGGGCCGGTCCGGACCGCGGTCGAACCAGAAGGCGCTGACCATGCGATGTGCCGGATCGAGGCGGTCGGCCACCGGCACCTCGGCCGGGGACAGGTCGCCGACCCGGGTGAGCCAGGAAGCCGCGTCCACCTCGGCGGCGGGCGGCACCACGAGCGTCCGCCCGTCCTCGGCGGAGAGCCTGGCCCGCAGCATGTCGTGGCGTGCGGCCAGTGCGCAGAGCAGCGCGACGAGAGCCGGCTCGCCGGCTCCCGACGGCAGGTCGAGCAGGACCGACTGGTGGAATCCGGCGACCGGGCCGCCGCCCGCCAACCACCACCGCATGATGGGCGTGAGCGGGACGACGCCGACGCCGTCGTCGGCCCCGGAGGCGAGGCCCGGCTCCAGGACGGGTTCGGTGGCGGCGGCGGCAAGCGCACGCGGCGTACGCTGCTCGAACACGGTCCGCTCCGAGAAGCCGATGCCGGCGCGACGCGCCTGGCTGACGAGCCGGATGGAGCCGATGCTGTCGCCGCCGAGCCGGAAGAAGTCGTCGTCCGGGCCGACCTCGTCCAGGCCGAGCAGCTTGGCGAAGAGGTCGCACAGCAGCTCCACGCGGTTGTCCCGGACCACCGTGCGTCGGCTGGCGAGTAGACGCTGTTTGGCCGACGACAGCGGCGCGGCCGGGGCCGGCAGGGCCTTCCGGTCGAGTTTCCCGCTGGTCGTGAGCGGGAACTCGGTGAGCACCACCACCTGCTCCGGCACCATCACCGCGGGTAGCACGGCACGCATCCGCGCGATCAGCTCGGGCCCGTCCGGGGTCGTCCCCGGCGCGGCGGTGACGTAGGCGACCAGTTGCGCCATGCCGGGACGGTCGCCGCGGACCACGACGACGGCGGCGCCGACCGACGGGGCGTCCCGCAGGACCTGTTCGATCTCGCCGAGTTCGATCCGCTGGCCGTGCAGCTTCACCTGGTGGTCGGCGCGCCCGAGGAAGACCAGGGCACCGTCCGGGCGCCGTCGCACCAGGTCGCCGGTGCGGTACATGCGACTGCCGGGTTGCCCCCACGGGTCGGGCAGGAACCGCTCAGCGGTCAGCCCCGGCCGTCGGTGGTAACCCAGCGCGAGCTGGACCCCGGACAGGTAGAGCTCGCCGGCCACTCCCACAGGCACCGGGCCGAGCCGGTCGTCGAGCACCCGCGCGCCCGTGTTCCACACGGGACGCCCGATGGGTGGTGGTGCCGTGGCGTCCTCGGGCCCGCACGCCCACGCGGTGACGTCGACCGACGCCTCGGTCGGGCCGTACAGGTTGTGCAGCTCGACGCCAGGCAGCACCTCGGCGAAACGCGCCACCGTCGCCGCCGGCAACTCCTCGCCGCTGCACACCACGCGGCGCAGGCAGTCGCCGGCCCGCGCGGCCTCCGGCTCCTCGAGGAACGCGCCCAGCATCGACGGGACGAAGTGCATCGTCGTGATCCGTTCCCGGACCACGAGCCGCGCCAGCGCGAGGGGATCGCGGTGCGCACCGGGTGGGGCGAACACGAGGGTGGCGCCCTCGACCAACGGCCAGAACAGCTCCCACACCGACACGTCGAACGTGGTCGGCGTCTTCTGCAACACCCGCTCCCCCGGCACGAGACCGTACGCGTGCTGCATCCACCGCAACCGGTTGACGATGCCGCGGTGCGGCACCGCGACCCCCTTGGGACGCCCGGTCGAGCCGGACGTGTAGATCACGTAGGCGGGGTCGAGCGGCTGCGGGTCAGGCAGCGGTCGCGGTGCCGTCGCCGGGTCGGCGTCGACCGCCAGGACGCGCACCCCGGCGAACACCTCCACGGACGTCGACGTGGTCAGCACACACGCCGGGCGCGCGTCGTCCAGCACGAAACGCAGCCGGTCGGCCGGGTGGTCGAGGTCGATCGGCAGGTACGCCGCGCCCGCGCGCAGCACCGCGCCCAGCGCGACGGCCAGGTCGAGCGAACGCGGCACGGCGACGGCAACGGTGGCGCCGGGCCCAGCGCCCGCCGCCACCAGGCGGTACGCGAGCGCGGTGGCGCGCCGGTCCAGCTCCGCGTAGGTCAGCGAGTCCTCGCCGGCCCGGACGGCGACCTCGCCGGCGTGGTCGGCGACGGCCGCCGCGAGGGCCTGCGGCAGCGTCACGTCGGGCACCGGGACGAGGTCCCCGCTGCCGTCGGCGCGCCACTGCGCGATCTCGGCCTCGGACAGGGCGCAGACGTCGGCCACCGGGACGTCAGGACGGGCGGCGAGCCGGTCCAGCAGTGTCACGAACTGGTCGAGGAAGCGCGACGCGGTGGCGGCGTCGAAGAGGTCCGTGCGGTGGGTCAGCTCGGCGACGATGCCGTCCCCACGCCCCGTCACGGTGAGACTGAGGTCGAACTTCGCCTCGCGTACCGGCAACACCACAGGCTCGGCGGTCAGGCCGCGCCACTCGGGTGCGCCCTGGTCCGCGACCACGTCGAGGAACACCTGGAACACCGGGTTGTGGCCGGTCGCCCGGTCCGGACGCAGGCGCGCGACCACCTGTTCGAACGGCACGTCGGCGTCCTCCCGGGCGGCGTGCACCGCCGCCGCGACGCGGGCCAGCAGCGCGCGGAACGTCAACCCGGGGTCGACCGTCGTCCGCACGACCCCCGTCGCGACGAAGCAGCCGGCGACGCGGGCCAGTTCCGCCCGCCCGCGCCCGGCCACCGGCATACCGACGCAGACGTCGGACTGCCCGGACCAGCGGGACAACAGCAGCTGGTAGGCGGCCAGCACCGCCGTGAACATCGTGACGCCCTCGGCGCGGCACAGCTCGCTCAGCGCCGCCGCGTCGGCGCCGACCGACACCGTGTCGCCCACCGTCGACAGCTGCGGCCCGCGCGGCCGGTCCGTCGGCAGGTCGAGCAGCGGCGGCGCCCCGGACAGCCGCGCGACGGCGGCGTCGAGCCGCGCCGCGATCGCCGCCTGGTGCTCCGGCCCGTGCGTGTACGCCGCCCAGTCCGCGAAGTCGACCGGTGGCGGCTCGACGTCCCGCCCCGCGTACGAGGCGGCCAGTTCAGCCGTGACCAGATCGAGCGACGCGCCGTCGAACACCGTGTGGTGCGCGACCAGCAGCAACACGTGCTCGCGCGGGGACGCTTCGAACAGCGCAGCCCGGAACAGCGGCCCGGACGCGAGGTCGAACGGCACCGACGCCTCGGCCAGTACCGTCGCGGTGAGGTCGGGACCCGCCGGACCGACCGTCAGCGGGAAGGTGTCGGGAACGGGCGCGACCCGCAGCAACAGCCGGTCGTCCGGAGACTCCGCGAAGGACGTGCGCAGCGCGTCGTGGCGCGCCACGACCTGCCGCAGGCACTCCCGCAGGACATCGACGTCGAGATCGCCGCGCAACCGCAGTGCGTGGTACAGGTTGTACGCCGAGTTCGCGCCGGCGCCCAGGTACCGGTCGAGGAACCACAGCGCCCGCTGCTGGTGCGTCGCCTCCACCGGCACGTCCTGATCGCGTCGGGGAACGGCAGCGCCGGCCCCTCGACGCGACGACAGCAGGCGCTGCTTGGCGGCGGACAGACGACCGGTCATCGGACTCCCCGGACCAGCAGGTCGAGCAGCCCGTCCGGCGCGCCGACGAACTCGTAGTGCCCACCGTCGAACAGCACCGTCTGCGTCTCTCCGCACCGCGACCAGCCGTCCATCAGCCGGGGCTCGACACCGTAGTCGCCCCGCCAACCGATCGACGTGATCGGGCAGGACAGGACAGGCGGATCGGGCTTGACGTAGCGCTTGTTCACGTCGACGTCGTGCCGCAGCACACCGAGCGTGAGGTCGATGAGCCCCGGATGCGGCTGGACGCCCATACCGGTGAGCAGCCCGGCCAGCTCACGCGACAGTCCTTCGTCGTCGAGGCCGAGGAAGTAGCCGTACGGGCCGTCCTGCGGAGCCACCTCCGAGGACACGAACAGTCGCGCCGGCGCCGGCCCCGTCTCGCAGAGGCGCGCCGCGGTCTCGAACGCCGCGAGCGCCGAGCTGCAGTGCCCGAACAGCCCGAACGGCACGTCGAGGTACGGCCGCAGCGCCTCGGCGAGTGCGAGGGCCATCTGCTCGTAGGAGTCGAACGCCGGCTCGCGCATCCGGTTCTCCCGGCCGGGAAGCTGGACCGCGCAGAACTCCACCCCGTCGCGCATCGACGGCCACTGCCGGTACATCGTCGCGCCGCACCCGGAGTAGGGCAGCAGGAAGATCCTGGCGGAGGCGTCGGCGCGCGGCTCCTTCAGGAACCACTTGCCGCGTCGCGCTGTGGCAGTCACCCGGAGACCTCGTTCGTCCGGCCATCGGCGATGGCCTCCTCGATCGCGGCGGCCATCTCGGCGACCGTGGGTTGGAGGTAGAGCGTCCGCGCGGACACCTCCACCCTCATGTCCCGACTCACCTTGGCCATCAGCTCGGCGGCGAGCAGCGAGTGGCCGCCGAGCTCGAAGAAGTCGTCCTCGACGCCGACGGGTTCCACACCGATCAGCTCGCCCCACATCTCCGCCAGCTGCACTTCGGTCGGGCTGCTCGGCGGGACGTAGTCGTTCCAGACGTTGCGGGGGTGGCGGTGGACGGCGGGCAGGGCGTTGCGGTCCAGCTTGCCGTTGGGGGTGATCGCGAGACCTGGCCGGACGAGCACCGCCGTCGGGATCATGTAGGCGGGCAGCGAATCGCGCAGGCGCTCGCGCAGCTGCGCGCCGAGCTCCGGGGTGGCCTCCGCGGCGGGCACGGCGTAGGCGATCAGGGTCGCCGTGCCGTTCTCGTCGCGCTGCACCGTGACGGCGGCCTGGGCGACCTCCGGCTGGCGCAGCAGCGCGTCCTCGATCTCCCCCGGTTCGACCCGGTAACCGTTGACCTTGACCTGGTCGTCGGCGCGGCCGACGAAGACCACGGTGCCGTCGGCGGCCCGCCGGGCCAGGTCACCGGTGCGGTACATCCGGGCGCCCGGCACGTCCGGGTGCGGCATGAACCGGTCGGCCGTGGCGCCGGGGCGGGAGAGGTAGCCGCGGGCCAGTCCGTCGCCGGCCGCGTACAGCTCCCCGCACACGCCTGCGGGGACCGGGTGCAGGCCCTCGTCGAGCACCGCCACGGAGGACCCGCTGACCGGGTCACCGATCGACACGTTCGCGGTGGCTGGCGGCGTCCGGGACGTCCAGCACGTCGTGTACGAGGTGTTCTCCGTGGGGCCGTAGCCGTTGGTGAACAGCATCCCGGGGTGATGGCTGAACAGCTGCCGCACGAGCGACGCGGATGCCACGTCACCGCCGGTCAGCACGTGCCGCACGCCGGTGAACAGGCCGGGCCGCGCCTCGATCGTGTAGTGGAGCAGACCGGTCGGCAGCAGCAGCACGGTGACGCCCTCCCGCCGCACGGTCTCCTCCAGCCGGTCGGGCTCCACCCGACCGGGCGGCAGCACGGCCAGGTGCCCGCCGTTCACCAGCGCGGAGAAGATCTCGACGGTCGCCGCGTCGAACGAGAGTGGCGAGAGCTGCAGGAAGACGTCGTCCGGCCGGGGGTCCACCCAGTTCGGGCCGCACACCAGGCGCGCGACGGCACGGTGCGGAACGCCCACCCCCTTCGGCACCCCGGTCGATCCGGACGTGTAGCAGACGTACGCCAGGTGGTCCGGGCCGGCCGCGAACAGCGGAGCTGTCGCGGTCCCCTCGACCGGGGCCAACTCGGCCAGCGGTAGCGTCGCGACATCCTCGGGCACGGCGTCGGCGAAGGCGGGTTCGGCGGCGACGAGCCGGGCCCCGGCGTCCCGTAGCTGCATGGCGAGTCGCGACGCCGGGTCGTCCGGATTCAGCGCGAGGTAGGCCGCGCCGGCCTTGAGGATGGCGAGCAGGGCGACGACGCGTTCGGCCGAGCGCTCACCGAACAACCCGACGACGTCGTCGGGGCGTACCCCGTGCCGCCGCAACACCTCGGCGCCCGCGTTCGCGCGCTCGTCCAGCTCGCGGTAGCTGATCCGGACATCTCCGCAGCTCACGGCCGGTGCGCCCGGGCGGTCCACCGCGTGCCTCGCGATCAACTTCTCCAACCGCTCGACCGGGACCGGGGCGTCCGGGTCGCCCCAGAAGGCGGGCTCGTCCGGTCGGGTGAGACGCAGCCGGGTGACCGGAACGTCCGCCTGCGCGCGGCCGGCGGCGAGCACCCGGTCGACGAGATCGGCGAAGAGATCGGCCTCGGCGGCGTCCCAGCCGGCAGCCGGGTCACCGGGGTGGACGCGGACACCCTCCGGAAGAAGCTCGACGACAGGGCCCGCGAACGGGACGACGGCACCCGGCAGTACGACGCGCACCGAGGGCTCGGAGGCATCACCGGTCAGGGGGGCGCCCGCAGTGCGCAGTCGCTCGCGCAACGCGGCGAACGTGCTGGTGCCCGGCACGTCGGCGATCTCGGTGCCCGCGCGGTCACCCAGCTGGAGGTCGAGCACCACGCGCTCGTCGAGGGACCGTCGGTGCAACGCCACGACGACGGCGGCGAGCTTTTCGGCCGTACCCAGGTCGAGCGCGGCCTCGGTGGTGGAGGTCGAAACGGTCACCACTTCCCCCCGACTGCCTCGCGGAGGCGGCACGCGAGCCAGCTCGGCCGCTGGCTCTCGTCGTTGCGGGCCACCGCGAACTCGCCGGTGGACGGTCTTTCGTTGGGCACGGTTCTCCTTACGTGACGTCTGCGGGAGGGGGATTCAGCCGATGTCACGGCCACGCAGGGTCCAGATCAACGCGGCGGCGGCCGCCGACCTCTTGTGGAAGACCTGCCGGGCGACCAGCGAGCCTTCGCCGTCGAGCACATCCGAGGTGGCCTCCTCGTCACGCCTCGCGGGTAGGTCGTGCATGAACACGGCCGGTTTGCCGCCGCCGAAGCGGCGCAGCGTCTCGCGCGAGACCGCGAACGGCCGGAACGCCTCGATCCAGCCCTCGCCCGCCCGCTCGGGAGCCGCCCCCATCGACTGCCACCGGCAGGTGTAGACGGCGTCGACGGGGTCCGGCTCCACCGGGATCGTGTCGAACTGGCGCACCGCCTCCCGCCCGGCCCGCCGGTTCAGCTCGGCCAGCTCGGCCTCGCCCAGCCCGTGGCCCGCCGGGGCGTAGACGTCGAGCCGCATCCCGTCCCGCAGCGCCACGAGCTGCGCGAGCGAACGCGCCGTGTTGTTCACCAGCCCGAGGTACGCGATCCTCGGCCGCGCGTCGGGGCCGAAGTGGTCGCGCAACGCGCTCAGGTCGGCGATCGACTGGGTGGGGTGTTCCTCCTTCGTCAAGGCGTTCACCGTGGCGGGCATCGCGGTCGCCATCTCCGCCAGGTCCGCCTGTGGCCCGTTCGTACGGGCGACCACGGCGTCCAGGTAGGTGGCCAGCACCAGACCCGTGTCGAGCCAGGTCTCCCCCGTGCTCACCTGGATGTCGCCCGGCCCGAAGTGGATGGTGTGGCAGCCCAGCGTGGTCGCGGCGCTCCAGAAGGACGTGCGCGTGCGGGTCGACGGCGCGGTGAACAGCAGCCCGACCCGCGAGCCCGCCAGCAGGCCGGCGAAGCGGCCGGGATCGCGGCCGAACTCCGACGCCAGGTCGGCGACGAAGCCGAGGTCGTCCGGGGTGAGGGCGGACAGCGACAGCAGCGGCTGGCCGACGCGGGTCTCAGCGGACAGTGGTGAATCCGGCATTCTGGAACCTCTCTCGGGCACCGGGGAGGTCGAGCACTCCGCAGCGCTCCAGTAGCGCCACCGTCTTGGCAGAGGCGACGACGATGCCGGCCATGACCGACGTGCGGTCGAAGGACTCGGCGACGATCTGGTCGGTGTGGGCCTCGGAGAACCCGGTCGCACCGAGCGCGGCGCGCGCCGCCTGGGTGGCGGGCTGCAGGGACCGGATGATCACTTCCGGGAGCAGCCGCGACACCAGCTCCCGCTCGGATTTCCCCAGCTGGGCCCAGAGTTCCTTGAAGAACACCGCGAAGTAGGCGTGGTGGCGGCGCTCGTCCTCGGCGTGGTCGCGCACCGTGTCGCGCACGACCGTCATCACCTCGAGATCCTTCGGAACGTCCTCGATGAGCGAGGTGATCAGCGTTTCGAAGACCACGGCCTGCAGCAGCTGGACCAGCTCGCGGTGCTCCGGGTAGCTGTCCCCGACGGCGTCGAGATGAGCGAGGAACGGCGCGAAGTCGTACGGCAGCGACGGGATCCCGGTGCTGTCCTCGATCAGATCGACGACGTCCACGCTGTACAGCGCGTGGTACCGCTCGTCGACGCAGATCCGCATCGCGTCCCGGCGCAGTTCACGTGCCAGCGGTACGCCGCTGCGACCGTCGGCGATCTGCTGCGTCGCGCGCATGACGACGGCGACCTCGAACTCCGCGGTGAAGTTCAACCACTGGTACAGGTGCTGGGCCGACAGGTACCGGCGCAGTTCCTCCGGTGCTTCCTGCACCAGCGGGTGTCCCAGATGCGGGATGAGGTGGTCCGGGAAGAACTTCTTGTCGAGGTCGTCTCCGGGTCGCCGGCGGGGTCCGACGCGGACACCGGCGTCCTCGTACCAGGATTTGAAGGCGCGCACCAGGTCCCCTTCTAGCCGATGACCGCGGCGGGTGAACTCCGACGGCGCCCCGTGACCTTGAGTTCACGGATACCGGCGATGATGTTCGACCGCAGCCGTACCGGTTTCGCCGCCAGTTGCAGATCGGTGAAGTTGCCCAGCAGTTCGGCGAACGCGATCCGCAGTGTCACCCGGGCGATCGTGTGGCCGATGCAGTAGTGCGGGCCGACGCCGAACGCGATGTGCTTGTTCGGCTTGCGCGCGATGTCGAAGCGGAACGGGTCGCGAAACACCGCCTCGTCCCGGTTCGCCGATCCGAGCCAGGTGACCACCGCCTCGCCGGCGCGGATCGGCACGCCGGCGAGCTCGGTGTCCCGGGCCACGTAGCGCATGAAGTGGTTCGTCGGCGACGCCCACCGCACCGCTTCCTCGACCGCGGTGTTCATCAGGCCCGGGTCGTCCGCCCACCGGTCCAGCTCGCCGGTGCCCGCCAGCTGCGCCACGGCCGACGTGACGACCTGCGGCGTCGTCACGATCGCGCCGATGAGCAGGCTGTAGCAGTTGGCCGTGATCTGGCCGTCGGACAGGCCCTTGCCGTCCACCCGCATGGTCAGCAACGTGCCGATCAGGTCGTCGCCGGGGTGCTTACGCCTACTCGTGACGACGTCCTGGAAGTAGGCGAAGATCTCCCGGTGTGACCGGCGCAGCGTCGCCTCCGCGCTGCCCCGGAACTGGTAGGCGGGGTCGTCGGCGGCCAGCGCGGCGATGGCGGCCCGGGTCAGCAACGGCCAGTCCGCCGCGGGAATGGCCATCATCGTCCCGGTGACCGCCATCGGGAGGCTGGACATCGCCTCGGCGAGGTCGAACGGACCGCCCTCGGCCAACGGCGCCACCAACTCGGCCACCAACGCGCGGATGTCCGCCTGGTAGTTCTCGGCCGCACGGATCGACAGCGCGCGCTGCAGTGGCTCGCGCATCTCGCCGTGTCGCGGCGGATCGGTGACCGCGAGCTGACTGCCGCTCGCGGGGTCGCCCGCGCCGAGCAGGTTCAGCAGGGTGCCCTGCTGCGAGCTGAAGGTCTCGTGTTCGCGCAGCACGCGGCTGATGTCCGCGTGCCGGGTCACCGACCAGAAGCCCTTGTCGGCGCCGACCTGCTGCCAGCGCACCGGGCTGTCTTTCCGGTGCTCGGCCCAGATCGCGTGCGGGTCGCCGCTGCCATACAGGTCGGCATCAACAAGGTCGACGCCCGCGCCTGCCGCGAAGGGGCACTGT
The DNA here is from genome assembly GCF_048060285.1 of Micromonospora sp. LOL_025. Classification (NCBI taxonomy): domain Bacteria; kingdom Bacillati; phylum Actinomycetota; class Actinomycetes; order Micromonosporales; family Micromonosporaceae; genus Micromonospora; species Micromonospora sp. LOL_025. The sequence goes on from NZ_JBHMIR010000026.1 coordinate 20,946, forward strand.
GCCACCGTGTCCATGCGGTCTCCACGGGTTGGGTTCGGAGGATCGGTCAGCGCTGCGCCACGAACAGGCGGCCCGTCGGGAAGGCCAGCTCGATCGACTCGACGTGGGTGAACCCGGCCGCGCGGAGCCGGGCCTTCCACTCGTCCTCGCTCTGCAGACGACGCTTCATGAACTGCCGGTGGTAGTAGGTGACCGCGGCGCTGAACCGACGCTCACGCTCGTTACGCACGTACGGGACGGCCTCGGTGAGGGCCATGATCCCGCCCTCGCGCAGCGCCTCGCGGCAGTTGGCCAGCACGCGTTCCGCCGTCTCCTCCTCCTCGGGGAACATGTCGTGGAACACGAACCCGCCGTGGATGACGTCCGCGCCCTCCAGCGGCGACGGGTCGTCTGCGATGGACTGGATCGACCGCTCCACGACCCGCAGCCGGTCGCCCACTCCCGCGGCCTCGCCCGCCTGCCGGGCGGCCGCGCACGACGGACCGTCCAGGTCGAGCCCGACGGCCCGGCTGTGCGGCACCCGCTGCAGGACCTCGATCAGCAGACGGCACGTACCCGCGCCGAGGTCGACGACGACCTCCGGCTTCGACTTGAGGATCGTGGACAGCGCGGCGGGGTAGAAGGCCTTGGAACCCATCCACTCGGAGCTGACCGCGACCTCGCGGCCGTCGCGCATGTCGATGCCGCTACCGAGGGACGGGTCGGTCAGGAACTTGCGGGCGTTCTCGATGAACGGCCGGTTGGCGTTCATCGTCCAGGAGACGAAACCGGCCTGGTGGCGGATCTGCGCGAAGTCGTCCGCCGCGCGGAAGGTCGTGCCGGAGGTCCCGACCGGGACGATGATGCCGGCCGACTCCAGGGCCTCGCAGTAGCCGGCCACCCCGGCCTCCGGCAGGTCTGCCGCCTTGGCCAGCGATTCGACGGTCACCTCGTCGCCGGTCGCGATCAGGGAGACGAGGCCGAGCCGATCTCCCATCTCGAGCAGCGCGGCGGCGGCGGCGATGCGCGGCGCCTCTCCGGCCGCCGCGCACTCGGCGTCAAAGTCGTGCTCGTACGTGTAGTCAGGAGTCAGCATGTCCTACCCCAATGGTTTCGATGACCGGCCCGCGCTCGCGGGTCGGCGGGACTACGTCCGCTGGAATGGCCGGTGGTCTGAACGACGGTTGCGCGGTCCGTACGCCGGGGCGCGGGACCGGGTTGCGCGGTGGGACGGTCATGTCTGTCATGTGCGCTCGCCGGTCGTCTCGAATGCCTCCCCGAGCTTCTCGAGCACCTCCTGGATCTCGTCCTCGGTGATGACCAGCGGAGGCAGCAGCCGCAGCACGGCACCGTGACGCCCGCCGCGCTCGACGATCAGGCCCAGCTCGAGGCAACGACGCTTGATCAGGGCCGCGCGCGCGCCGTCGGCAGGATGGGCGCCCAGCGCGTCGGCGGGCAGGCCGGCGTCCACGACCTCCATCCCCCACATCAGCCCGCGACCACGCACGTCGCCGATCTCGGGATGACGTTCGGCGAGTTCGGCCAGCCCCGCGGCGAGCAGCTTGCCCTTGGTCGCCGCCGCCTCCACGAGGCCCTCGTCCTTGATCACGGACATCGTGGTGGTGCCCGCGACCATGGCTATCTGGTTGCCCCGGAACGTGCCGGCGTGTGCACCCGGGCCCCACGCGTCGTAGCGGGAGTCGTAGGCCACCAGCGCGATCGGGTAGCCACCGCCGAGGGCTTTCGACATCAGCACGGCGTCCGGCCGGACACCCGCCTCCTCGAACGCGAACATGGAGCCGGTCCGCCCGAATCCCGTCTGGATCTCGTCGATCACCAGCGGGATGTCCAGCCTGGAGGTCAGCTCCCGCAGTCCGCGCAGCCAGGACACCGGCGCCGGGATCACGCCGCCCTCTCCCTGCACGGCTTCGACGAACACCGCGGCCGGGGTCGTGATCCCGCTCTCCGGATCGGTGAGTACCCGTTCCAGGTAGTGCAGGTTCGCCTGCACGCCCGCTTCCCCGCCGATGCCGAACGGGCATCGGTAGTCGTACGGGTAGGGCAGGAAGTGCGTGTCCGGCATGAGCGAGGCAACCGACTGCTTGGCGGACAGGTTGCCGGTCAGGCTGAGCGAGCCCGCCGTCATGCCGTGGTAGGCGCCGTGGAAGGCGAGGACCGTGCGCCTGCCGGTGGCGGTCTTGAACAGCTTGACCGCCGCCTCCGTCGCGTCCGCGCCGGACGGCCCACAGAACTGGACCTTGGCGGAAGCAGCGAAGTCCGCCGGCAACACGTCGAACAACTGGCGGAGGAACCGGTACTTGGCGGGTGTGGTCAGATCGAGCGCCTGCTGCACATGGCCGGACCCGATGAAGCTCAGCACCGCCTGGGTGACGGCGGGGTGGTTGTGCCCCAGGGCCAACGTGCCCGCGACCGAGAGGCAGTCCAGGTACTCCCGACCTTCGGTGTCCCACAGCCGGGCGAGCGAGCCCCGCTCGATGACGCGGTCGACGTTGTCGGCATAGGTACGAGCGCCGGACTCGCGCTCACGCACGTAGCTGTACACGGAATCAGCTGACATGGTTGTTGGATCCCAGCTCAAGCCCACCAGATCACACCGATATTCCGCAAGTAAACTATTGCCACTGACGCAGATGCCGAAGACCAGCCGCGATGCATGCCGACTCCTCAGGAATCCCTCATGGACGCATTGCTGAGTCCGCCGTCACCGTCGCCCTACCCGCTGCGCGTGACGTGGGGGATGCCCTACATAAGACCCGCGTCGACGCACAGGAGAGTTTCGACGCAGGAATGCCTATTGGATAAATCGTTGACCGGCGGCAACCGTATCAGTTCGATCTTTTCGGCCAAATGTGACATGTATCACACCCCTAAAATGCGCACGACAAGTCGCGTCGGACCAAGATCCCATTACCCTCCGAACAGCGATTGCCCGCGGCTCGCAACGGGACGCACACCCAAAGTGATCGCCGCCATCCGCGCCGTGACAGAGGCCTGGCTGGGTAGAGAGATCCATGGAAGGCCAGCGGCGCACGAGTCCACGAAGAACGGGTAACTCGTGAAAGCGACCCCCTCGACGCCCCTGACAGCCGTGCGAGCGAGCCGCCGCTTTGCCGGTTGCGGCCAGGTGATCCGCACCATGCCTCGTCACGATGCAATCGACGTCGGACAGCCGCCCCCGAACAACGCCAGACAGCAGGCCGGCCTGGTCCCCGCCACGAGTCGTCCCGGGCCGCACACCAATCCGGTGGACGTACCGGCTGAGCCACGCAACCACTCGCGCAGGTGACGTCCCCGCGAGCCGACAACCGGCCATCCAGCACCTGGTCGTCGAGGGTATCCATCGAAGCCAGCTGTCATTTCCTGGTCATGCCGGTGCTGACCTGCTTCTGCGCCTGGCCTGGCCGGCACCTTGTCGCGGGTGCCAGCGCGCACGACTGACCGCTCGGAACCAGCCAGGCGCACGGGACCGCACGTGCTCGTGCCGAACCGCAACGTGCCGGTGGCCCTCGGGCTCCCGCACTTGCCGGCCTGACATCAGGGCTTCACCGCACCTTGACATTCCGGTCAATATTGCGAGTGACGAGACCATTCCACCTTCGCGGCGGGGAACTGTCGAGGAATGGCGCAACTCGGATCGCTGACGGCAATTTCGATAAAACTGGGCCACAATCGCGGGCGAGACAGCAGACGAGGGTGTTGGCGCTTTCGATGTTGCGGGTGGAGCACGAATTGCGAGGTGCTCGAGCCTTCCGAGCCTTCCCGTCAGATTAGTGAAGCGGAGATTCGGATCGGCGCTCAAGGTCCGGTCGCTTTCTCAGGAGGCAGCAGGCGGTCGCGCTGCTGCCGCAGGTGCGCTGCGGCGATGAGAGATCGCCTGCCTGGTCACGATGGTCGCATCGATGAGCCCTGTCGGCGCCGCCGGCGACAACGCCGCCATGGAGTCCTTTTTCGGCCTCCCGCAGAACAACCTTCGCGGGCACTGGCCCTTGGATGGCCCGTCGCCGCAGTCGCCTCGGTCCGGGCGAGAATCACCGCCATGCCAAAGATGGTTGTTGAGATCCACGTCCCGCTACTGGCGGCTCCCGGGCTGGCAGTTGACGAGTACCCGTTTCCATGGATCGATGATGTTCAGGACTTCCTGACGGACCTGGATGAGCAGGGCGACGTCCGGGAGTACGACGACGGGGAAGAAGACCCGGACGTCTACATCTTCCTCATCACGGGCAGCAGTGAGAGCGCCCTGCTTCGGGTCGCCTCTGAGGTGGCGGCCCTCGACCGGGTGCCTGCTGGTGCCTTTGCGATGGTCACCGACGACGAAGCAGAGGAGTTCGGGATGGGCCGGTGCGTAGCGCTGCCGTTGTCCTCGGCATCAGCTGGTTAGCGGAAACGGTGGTCACTGCGGATCTCCTTGCCAGGCAGCCGGCAGACCGGCCAGCCTTCCGGGCGAAGGTGGCCGCCAGTCTGCCTATCCCCCTGACAGGTGCCTGAGTCTGCGGCGCCCGGTCGGGGTCAGGGGGCCGGAGGCCATCGGCGTGCCGACGCGCAGCGCCCCTGACGCTTCCCCAGCCCACCCGCCGCACATCACTCGGCAGAACCGCGTCGCACATCAGCTGACGGATCACAAGAGGGCAGTCATTGGAATCCACACCCTGGACAGCACCCCCGGCGGGCCTGGCCCGGCTCCGTCATCCGGCCACGGGCCCCCCGTACCCCGCCCGGCCACCGGCCGCCCACCGGATCCCGCCCAGCAGATGGGCCCGGAAGTCCGGCTCGTCGTACGCCTCGGCGGTGTGCCCACCCGCGGTGTAGAACGAGCGCCCGCCCTCGATCTCGGCACACCAGGCGTGCGGATGGTCGGCGCCCATCGTCCCGCCCTCGTACGATGTCTCGTCCACCGACAGCAGGACCCGCGCGGTCGACCGGACGCCGCACCGGTGGTTGTACCACTCGTCACGGCGGATCCAGGTCGGTCCCAGATGGGCGGTCGCCGGGTGGTCGTGGTCCTCGACCCGGAGCGTGGCCTGCTGCACCTCGGGGTGGTCAGTGAAGTAGGCGGCCCCGAGCAGCCGGCTGTAGAAGGGCCACGAGTAGCCGGTGGTAGCGGCGGCGTGCACGCCCACGAAACCGCCTCCCGCGCCGATGAAAGACTCGAACGCCCGCTGTGCCGCCGCGTCGAGCACCTCGCCCGAGGTGTTCAGGAACACCACCACCGCGACCTCGGCCAGCCGGTCGATGGTGAACGTGTCACCGTCCTCGGTGGCGGTCACGGCGAAGCCGTGCTCCTCGCCGAGGGCCTGTACGGCGCGGATGCCGTCCGGGATGGAGTCGTGCCGGTATCCGGCCGTCCTGGTCATGACGATGACCTCGAAGCTCATGCGACCATGCTGCCAACCCCGCCCTGCCGGTGTCAGGTCGCCGGCTGCCCGTACTCGCCGCCCCGTTCAGCCGGGTTGGCAGGTGGCGCCGTTGGGCTGGAAGCGGGGTGGCGGTGCCCTGGGTGCCCTGGATCCCGAAGCTCACGGTGCCGCCCCGCGCGATCGCACCGTTCCAGCTGACGTGCGGTGGTCAGGTAGACGGAGACCCAGCCGTCTCGGGGTAGGACGGCGAGACCGAGCAGCCCACCCTCGCATCACGATCCTCCCACCGCCTTCGGCCAAGATATCCATCATCGCGGATCTATGGTCCCCTGAGGCGCACGGGGATCGGACGCGGACGCCGGCCGGCCGGACCGGCACGACGACGAGCATCGTCGATGTTGCCGGAGCGGTCCCGGTCGTGCTGCAATGGCTCACATCGCCGCAGCGCGGGGGCAACCGCGCTGGGAACGGCAGCACGGGAGCAGCAGCGCCGGCAGCGCGCCGGTCTCACCGGCCCTCGCGCGCCGCCTCGCCGGGCCGTCTCCACGTACGACGGGCACGCTCCTGGGCAACCGTCCCCGCCGTACGTGTCCCACCACGGCCGACGCCCGAGATCCGACCCGCCGGAGGCATCCGGGCCGTCTGTCGACGCACCGGAAACGGCGACCAGACAAGAGGTGAGCATGTTCTCCCGGCAGAGTTTCGCGGGATGGTACCGAAATCGATTCGTGTGGGTGGCGGCGATCCTGACTTTGACGGCCGGCGCGGTCGTACTGACCAACTCGGCCGGATCGGAAGCCGAGCCGGCGGATCTGCGGACGCGGATCATGGCCCGGATGCGGAGCACGCTCGAACAGGTGGATCCGGAGCAACACCACCACGCTGGACACGACGCGCCGCACGCCGGCACCGAGGGCAGGGCGGAACCGGCGGTGATCTGCGGAGTCCGCGTCTACGGTCACGAGCCGGCGCAAGCCACCGCCCTCGCCGACGTGCGAACCGTCTACGGCTTCCACCTCTGCGGGATCGCCGAGCAGAAGCGCCCGTGGGACTGGGCCGTCAAGCTCGTCGGCCCGGTGATCATGGATATGTCCACCGAGCCCCCCGGCATCCGGGTGGTCGAGGCGAGCGCCGACGTCGCGTTCGTCGACCGGCTGCGCGAGATGTTCCCGCAGAAGTATGTGGAGCAGGCGCGGGAGGAGGCGCTGACCGGGCCGGAAATGGCAGACCTGCGTCGCCGGTACGACGCCGCGGCCGGGCTCTGACCGCGCCAGGAGGACCGGAACCGGCCCATCGGCAGGAACCCGGAGGGAGACGGCGCGGTGCTGACGGTCGACGCGTTGCGGTGGGACCACTCGCTGCGCGGCCCCGCACCGGGCGACCCTGCTCCTCACCCGCCGCGTGGCTCGGCCACTCCCGCCAGCACCGCGCCAGCGGTCGGCCCTCGCCGGCGGCCGGACCCGGCGACGCCTACGGGTACGGCCGGGTGGTGTGCAGCGGACCAACCCGACAGGAGGGGGCTTCCACCCCGAACGTCTCGGCAATACTCTATGGGAGCGCTTCCATTTGCTTCTTTGGATGCGTTGCGATACCGCCCACCACCGCCTGGAGGCGTCAGTGTCCGTCAAACGAAAAGCTCTTGCCGCCGCCGCTGCTGCTGCCCTGCTGGCCGGCGCCGTCGCGGCCGGCCCCGGCATCGCCGCCCCGGCCCGAGCCACCCCCACCACCGCACCCGCCGCTGCCGCGGTTCCCGCCAACGACTGGCTGCACACCGAGGGCAACAAGATCGTCGACGAGGCCGGCAACGAGGTCTGGCTGACGGGGACCAACTGGTTCGGGTTCAACGCCTCGGAACGGGTCTTCCACGGCCTGTGGTCCGGCAACATCACCCAGATCACCAAGTCGATGGCCGACCGGGGCATCAACATCGTCCGAGTGCCCGTCTCCACCCAACTGCTGCTGGAGTGGAAGGCCGGAACGTTCGGCCCCGTCAACGTCAACACCTACGCCAACCCGGAGCTGGCCGGCAAGAACGGTCTGCAGGTCTTCGACTACTGGCTCCAGCTCTGCGAGCAGTACGGCCTGAAGGTCATGTTGGACGTGCACAGCGCGGAGGCCGACAACTCCGGGCACATCCATCCGATGTGGTACAAGGGCACGATCACCACCGAGCACTTCTACCAGGCGTGGGAGTGGGTCACCGCGCGTTACCTCACCAACGACACCATCGTCGCGATGGACCTCAAGAACGAACCGCACGGCACGCCGAACCAGCCGCCGCGCGCGAAGTGGGACAACTCGACCGACCAGGACAACTGGAAGCACGTTGCGGAAACTGCCGCCCGACGGATCCTGGCCATCAACCCCAACCTGCTGATCCTGGTCGAGGGAATCGAGGTCTACCCCCGCGAGGGCGAGAGCTGGAGCTCGCCGAACACCGACCCCGACCTCTCGCCGAACTACTACTACAACTGGTGGGGCGGCAACCTGCGCGGCGTGCGCACCCTGCCCGTCAACCTGGGCGCCCACCAGGACCAACTGGTGTACTCGCCGCACGACTACGGTCCGCTGGTCTTCGAGCAGCCCTGGTTCCAGAAGGAGTTCGACAAGACCTCACTGACCAACGACGTGTGGCGGCCCAACTGGTTCTTCATCCACGAGAACGACACCGCGCCGTTGCTGATCGGCGAGTGGGGCGGCCGACTCGGCCAGGACGCCCGGCAGGACAAGTGGATGACCGCGCTGCGTGACCTGATCGTCGAGCACGGGCTGCACCAGGCGTTCTGGGTGCTCAACCCCAACTCGGGCGACACGGGCGGACTGCTGCTCGACGACTGGAAGACCTGGGACGAGCAGAAGTACGCCCTGCTCAAGCCGGCGCTGTGGCAACACAACAACAAGTTCGTCGGGCTGGACCACGCGGTCCGGTTGGGCGGTGCGGCCAGCACCACCGGCATCAGCCTGGCCGAGCGCTACGCCAACGGTGGGGGCGGCGACACCGTCGCGCCGACCGCCCCGGGGCAGCCCACCGTCAGCGGCATCACCGCCACCGGCGCCTCGCTGGCCTGGGCCGCCGCGTCCGACAATGTCGGCGTCACCTCGTACGATGTGCTCCGGGCGACCGGGACCGGCGCGGCGACCGTGGTGGGCACCGTCACCGGCACCAGCTACACCGCCACCGGGCTGACCGCGAACACCAGCTACACCTTCAGCGTCCGGGCCCGGGACGCCGCCGGCAATGTCTCGGCCCCCTCGCCGGGACGTACCTTCACGACCCTCGACGGCGGTGGCGGCGACGCCGGCTGCACGGCGACCTACCGGGTGACCACCTCCTGGTCGGGCGGCTACCAGGCCGAGGTGGCCGTGAAGAACACCGGCACCAGCGCGACCAGGAACTGGACGGTCACCTGGACCTCGCCGAGCGGCACCTCGATCGGCTCGCTCTGGAGCGGCCGGCACACCGTCTCCGGCTCGACGGTGACGGTTCGCAACGAGGCGTGGAACGGCGCCCTGCCCCCGAACGGGACGACCGCCTTCGGCTTCACCGCCAACGGCCCCGACACCGTGCCCGGCGACATCTCCTGCGCCGCGTCGTCCTGACCGCCCTCGACCGGCATCCGTGCCGGCGACGCGACCGGCCGGTCACCCACGCGACGGGTGACCGGCCGGAAGCGCCGTGGCAGGCGCAGCCCGGTAGGCGGCCCGCGTGGGGCATCGATCCTGGCGCGCGGTCGCACACGGGTCGCCGGTGCAGGCGGCGCGGCCCGCGCGCTACGGGGTGACGCTGATGTTGGTCAGCCCGGTGCGGGCACCGGTGACGGTGTTCGAGGCGTACACGACGTTGGGGTTCGCGGCGCACTTCGAGGTCGAGGAGACCCGGACGGCGTACCCGCCGACACCGCCGAGGTCCGAGGCGTTGCCCCGCCAGACGTTGCCGCAGCCGTACCCGTCGAGCAGGTTGTGCGTCTCGTAGCCGTTGGCGAACGTGCCGGGCGACTGGAAGGTGCCCGTGTTGCCCTCGATGAGGTAGCCGTTGCCCTTGGCGTCGACCCACGAGTCGCCCGAGTTGACGCCGGAGATGCCCCGGCCGTCGAACCGGTTGCCCCGCAACACGCCGCCCTGGGTGCCCTCCTTGATGTCCACGTGCTCGGCCCGGACGTTCGGGCCGATGTGGTTGTCCAGCACCTGGACCCGGTCGGAGCGGTCCACCCCGCCGGAGTTGCCGTGACAGCCGAAATTGGACTGCGCCGAGCCGAGGTAGACCCCCTCGCCGTAGCCCGGCTGCACCAGGCCGGTGTCGGTGATCGTCGAGTTCCGGATGATCCCGTCCGCCGAGGAACGGCGGAAGTGCACCGCCTCCTCGTCGGTGTGGTGCACGTGGACCCCGTCGATCGTGACGTGGTGGGAGTTGTCCAGCACGATGCCCTTCTTCGATTCGGCGACGGTGAAGCCGGTCAGGTTCCAATGCGGCGCGTCGAAGAGCCAGAGACCGTACCCGGAGTCCCAGCCGGCCGTGGGCACCGGACAGGACGGCCCGGTGCCCGCCGGCCCGTCGTTGACCAGGACCGCGGCGCGCGGCCCGGTCAGCGTGACCGGCGACGAGGCGGTGCCGGCCCGCTGGGTCAGGAACGCCCCGCGGTACGTGCCGGCCGCGAGCCGGATGGTCTGGCCGGGCCGGGCGGCGGCGAGGGCGGCCTGGAGTTGGGCCGCGGTGGAGACGTCCACCACCGGGCCGGCGGGCGGGGCGGTGGTCGGCGGGGCGGTCGTGGGGGGAGCGGTCGTCGGCGGGGCGGTGGTGGGCGGGGCGGAGCCGGCGCAGGGCCGGCCGTCCACGGTGCAGTTGAGGGGCTCCCCGAGCCCGCGCACGTTGAAGCCGAAGCTCTCGGCGGTGCCGGGAGCGACGTTGCCGTTGTAGCCGGCGTCGGTGAAGCGGTAGTGCTGGCCGGTCCGGGTACGCACGGAACTCCACGAATTGCTCACCTCGGAACCGACGGGCAGGTCGAACTCCACCACCCAGCCCGTGCTGGCGGCGTCGCCCCGGTTGGTGACGAGGTACTGGGCGCCGTACCCGGTGCTCCACACCGAGGTCCGGGCGAACGCGGCGGTCAGCTCGGGCGCGGCGGCGTGCGCCGTGGGCGCGAAGGCCAGGGCCGTCGCGCCCAGCCCGGCGAGGGCGGCGACCAGGCCGATCGCGGCAGCTGCCTTGCCGGTACGGGAGCGGGTCATCAGCGGGCCTCCGTCGGTGGGTACCCGGGACCGGGTCGGTCGAGCCGGCCCCACGATGCCAGGAATTCTAGATGGTCGATGTCCGGGCGCGGCGCCGATCCCGGCCGGCGGGTACGTCCGCGCGGGCCGGCACGACCGGACGCGACGTGTCAGCCGTCGCCCAGCGACACCAGCAGCTCCTGCGGACGGTGGTCGGAGACGCCGCCCGCGTCGCCGAAGCGGTAGGAGTGCACCCGCACCGCCGGCGAGGCGAGCGCCCAGTCGAGCCGCCACCACCGCGGCCAGCCGGCGGACTCCGCCCAGCTCGCCGGGTAGAGCGACGGCATCGCGTGACCGGCGTCGCGCAGGCCGTCGGGAAGCTTGCGCAGGTCACCCATCGCCGGGCTGGTGTTCAGGTCCCCGGCGAGCAGCACCGGATGGGGGTTGGACCCCACGTCACGGGCCAGCGCCCGCCACTGCGGTTCCCGCTGGGCGTGCTGCTCGCGCAGCACCCGGTAGAAGTCGCCGTCGAACGGGCCGTGCTCGGGCGAGAGCTGCACGGGCAGATGCAGGTTGTACGCCGACAGCACGCGGCCGCCGCCGAGGTCCAGGTCGGTTCGCAGGGTCTTGTAGCGCCACTGGTCGCCGGCTCCCGCCACCGCCGGCGGCAGGCCGGCCGGCTCCAGCGGCACCTGCCGCAGCACCGGCAGGCGGGAGACGGTGACCAGCTCGCCGGCGACCACGACCTGGAAGCCGGGGAACTCGGCGCGCAGCCGGTCGAGCGTGGCCGGCGTCGGTCCGGCGCTCTTCTCGTACCAGTATTCCTGCAACAGGTAGACGTCGGCGTCCGCGTCGCGCAGCGACCGGTACAGCGCCTCCGTCTCGCCTCCCTCGTCCCAGTAGCCGGTGTTCCAGACGAACACGCGCAGGGCGTCGGGCGGGGCCGGGCCGTCGCCGCCCTGCCACCGGCGGACGTTGACGCCGCTCTGCCCCGCGCCGAGCAGCAACGCGGCGGCGGCGAGCAGCGCCACCGTGCGGCGCCGCCGCCGGACCGCCACCGCGCCGGCCCCCAGCGCCAGGGGCGCCAGGAGGAAGAAGAGCGGCGGCACGGCGTCCACCGCGAGCCAGAGCCACCAGCGCCCGCTGAGCGCCAGGTGCGCGACGGTGAACGCGAGCCAGAGCGCGCCGGCGCCGGCCAGGACCGCCGCCGGCCAGCGCCGCGGCCGCGCGGTGGCGGGCGGCGTCGGCTCGGTGCCGGCGGCGGTCACCGGCGCGGCCGTCGTCACGCCGATTCCCACCGGCGGGTGCCCTCGACCGGGAAAGAGGCGTCGTAGAGCTGCCGGAACGTGCGCGACAGCAGCCACTGCGCCGCACCGGTCGCCACCCCGGCGGTGATCGTGACGTTGACCAGGAAGTGCAGCCCGGCGAAGCCGAGCAGGGACGCCAGGCCGCGCCGGCGCAGCACGAAGCCGTACATCCCGGCGTCGCAGGCCAGGGAGGCGGCGAGCAGCGCGGCGGGAACCACCGCCCCCCACGGACCCAGCAGCAGCGGTACGGCCAGCGCCGGCAGGGCGGCGAACGCGGCGAGACTGCCCCAGGCGCGCGAGGCGGTCTCGAAGCCCTTGCCGAAGCGGCGGGCGCGCGCGTAGAGCGGGATGCGCAGCCGTCCCCGGTGGAACAGCTTGCGCAACAGCCCGGAGAGCTCGTGGTCGTGGTCGTGCCGCCCGCGCACCTCGGAGGTGAGCAGCATCCGGTGCCGGCGGGTCAGCCGGTAGCCGTAGTCGACCTCCTCGGTCTGCCGCAGCGCCGGGTTGAACGGCCCGACCTCGTCGTAGACGGCCCGCCGGATGACGCACATGGCCGGGAAGAGGAACGACACGTCGCCTTCGGAGCTGATCGACCAGTAGTGGTACTGCAGGCCGCGGTACCGGGAGACCACGGTGTCGTGGAGCAACGGCTCGGCGTCCTGGATGCCGCAGACCGCCCCGACGGCCGGGTCCTCGACGAGCAGCCGGACCGCGGTGGCCACCGCGTCGGGCGCCAGCGCCAGGTCGGAGTCGACGTAGCAGATCAGGTCGCCGAGGGTCGCCGCGGCGCCGACGTTGCGGGCGGTGCCGCAGCCGCCGTTGACCCCCGTGCTGACCACGGGGACGCCGAGGGCGCTGGCCACCGCGACGGACTGGTCCGTGCTGCAGTCGTCGACCATCAGCAGCTCGATGTTCGGGTAGGTCTGGTCGAGGATGGAGCGCAGGCACAGGTCCAGCGACTCGGCGTAGTTGTAGTTCGGCACGATCACCGAGACGAGCGGGAGTTCGTTCATCGGGTGGCGACCTCCGGTCGGTCGTAGAGCCGCCGGAACCGGCCCGAGGTCAGCCAGGCGACCACGCCGCAGGCCGCGGCGACGGCGATCACCAGGTTCAGGAAGAAGTGCATCGCGACGAAGTAGACCAGAAAGAGCGGCCCGCGTTCGGCCCGTACGAACCGGTGCATCGGCAGGTCCCCGGCGAGGAAGGCGACGAACGCGGCCAGCGGCACCAGCAGGTAGGCCGGGCCGAGCAGCAGGGGCAGGGCGGCGGCGAGCAGGGCCAGCGGGGCGGCGATGCTGACCCAGGCCCGGGGACCGCTGCTCAGCCCGCCGGGGAACTCCGGTTTGCGGGCGTACATCGGGATGTGCAGCGCCGTGCGGGTGAACACCTTGCGCACCAGCACCCCCAGCTCGTGGTCGTGGTCGTGCACGCCGCGCACCCGCGGGGAGAGCAGGATCTGGTAGCGCTGCGCGAGCCGCATCCCGTAGTCGGCGTTCTCAGTCTCCCGCAGCCGGGGGTTGAACGGCCCGATCTCGGTGAACACCCGCGCCGGCACGGCCAGCAGCGCGGTGTAGAGCGTCATGATCGGCCCCTCGTCCGCGATGAGCCAGTAGGACTGTTGGAGGCAGCGGTACTCCTCCAGGAGGCTGTCGCGGATCAGCGGCACCGGGTCGTAGTTGCCGCAGACCGCCCCGATCGTCGGGTCGCCGGCCAGCAGCTCCACCGCGTTGGCCACCGCGTCGGGCTTGGCCGCCACGTCGGAGTCGATGAAGAACAGGATCTCGCCCGCCGCGGTCGCCGCGCCGAGGTTGCGGGCCGCGGCCGGCCCGCCGTTGCGTGGCGTACGCACGACCCGCGCGCCGTGGGCCTCGGCGACCGCGACCGAGTCGTCGGTGCTGCAGTCGTCGACCACGACGATCTCCAGATGCGGGTACGTCTGTGCCCGCAGGGAGTCGAGGCAGAGATGCAGCGCGCGGGCGTAGTTGTAGTTCGGCACGATGACCGACACCAGGGGATGGTTCATCTGTCCGTCCAGGTCAGCAGGTGGGGATAGCGGGCGGTGATCTGTGCCAGGGCCAGCGTGGCGCCGGCGAGTACGGCGCAACCGACGATCATCCGGTCGCGCAGCAACATCCGGATCGGGTCACCGCCGGTGCGCAGCACGAGCACCGCCTGCAGGTAGCGGAACGCGGCGAGCAGCCCCAGCGGTACGACGATCGCCAGCGCGACGGGCGGGTAGGCGTCGATCGGCGCGTCGACGTGCAGGTAGAGCAGGAAGGCGGTGCCGGCCAGGGAGGCGGTGAGACCGAGCAGATGGTCGGCGAGCAGCAGGTTGTAGCCGACCAGCGCGGGCCGGTGCGGCGTGCCGAGGGCGGCCAGTTCGTGCCGGCGCTTGCCGAGGACGAGCACCAGGCAGCCGCTGAACACCGCGGTGAGCAGGAGACTGGAGGCGGCCGCGCCGGTCGCGGCGTAGCCCTGCACGACGCGCAGGACGAAGCCGGCCGAGACCACGCAGACGTCCAGCAGCGGCACGTGCTTGAGCCACCTGCTGTACGCGGTGCTCAGCGCGAGGTACGCGACCAGCGGCCACCACGTCATCGCCGGACCGTTGACGGTCAGCGTGGCCAGCAGCACGGCGAGGACGACCGCGTACGCCCCGGCCACCGGCACCGGGACGTGGCCGGCGGCGATCGGCCGACGCCGCTTGGTGGGGTGCGCCCGGTCCAGGCGGTGGTCGGCGATGTCGTTGACGACGTAGATCACCGACGAGGCGAGCGTGAACGCGGCCACCGCCCAGACGCACCGCCACAGCGCGGTCGCCGTCCAGACCGGCGTGTCGGTCAGGGCCAGCGGGACGGCGAGCAGGTTCTTGACGGCGTGGCCCGGCCGGGCCAGCGCCACGAGGTGTCGCAGCAGCGTGGGCACGCGCGCGACGGGTCCGGTGGCGACCGGGGCGACCGGCTCCACCACGCTTTCCACGGCGGTCATCAGGGCCCCTGTCAGAAGAAGATCTTCGCGGCGGCGAGGGCGCCCTGCCGCCAGGGATCGCGGCTGGTCCGCCCGTCCCGCGCCGGGCGCTCGCGGTGCCGCTCGGTCCGCCACCACTCGAAGGTGCGCAGGATCGCGTCCTGGTTGGACAGCTTCGGCTGGAAGCCCAGCCGCTGCCGGGCCTTGTCGATGCTGACGTACGAGTCGGCCATCAGCTTGTGCAGCAGCCGTCCGTAGACCGGCGAGAGCCGGCTGCGCTCCAGCAGGCTGAGCGCGGCGAGCGCCGGCCGGGCCGGCAGCGAGACCACCCGTCGGCCGTGGCCGGCGGCGTCCAGGACCGCCTGGAAATCCTCCCGGAGGGTGCCGAAGCGCTCGGCGGCCAGGTTGTACGTGTCGTTGGCGACCTCGTCGGGGGCGTGCAGGACGGTCACCACCGCGTCGACGAGGTCGTCGACGGCGAACATCTGGATCCGCACGTCGCCGCGGCCGAGGACCGGGAAGTTGCGGCCCTCCTCGGCCCACTCGAAGAGCATCGAGAAGAGCCCCATCCGGCCGGGGCCGAGGAAGGTCTTGGGTCGCAGCACCGCCACCGGCAGGCTGCCGGCGCGGTGCCGGACGGCGATCTCCTCGGCCGCCGCCTTGGCCGCGCTGTAGGTGTCCACCGGCGCGTGCGGGTGTTCCTCCGGGGTGGGCACCCGCGTCGGCAGCCCGTAGACGGCGGTCGACGAGACGTGCACGACCCGGGCCACCGCGGCCCGCTGCGCGGCGGCGAACACGGCGCGCGTGCCCTCGACGGTGACGGAGCGGATCTGGTCGGCCGGGTAGCTGGGTAGCGCCGCCGCGCAGTGGATGACGACGGTGGCGTCGGCGAAGGCGTGATCCAGCAGGCGGGCGTCGCGGACGTCCCCGACGTGGGTGACCCCGTTCTCCGGCCGCAGGTCGACGCCGCGTACGTGGTGGCCGTCGGCGCCGAGGCGCTCGATCAGCCGGGAGCCGAGCATGCCCGCCGCGCCGGTGATCGCGATCACCACAGCGATCCCACCTTCTGCGCGACGAACCGGGTGACCAGCCGGTTCAGTCCCTGGGCCAGCACCTCGCCGAGGGCGTCGACGGCGCGCTGCGCGTCGGCCGGGTCGGTGACCAGCGACGGACCGATGACCAGCGGGTTCAGGCCGTTGAGCGTGTAGTAGGTGAAGATGTCGTGGTCCCGGTAGAGCGCGTTGACGACGGCGCAGGTCACCAGCTTCGCCTTGAACCTGGGGTCCCGGGCCACGCCGCCCGGGGCGAGCCGGGAGACCAGGTCGAGCAGCTTGGGCCCGCCGTCGATCTGGACGCCCCAGAGCGCCCCGGCGCCCGCCACCCGGCCGACCGCGTCCGGGTACTCCTTGCCCAGTCGGGTCAGGCCCGGTTCCAGCACGCGTTCCAGCTCGCGGGCCCGCGCCGGATAGTCGTCCTCCACCGCCACATTGATCGCCTCGATGGCGGTGACGCACTCCTCCCCCATGCCGTAGTAGGTCGTGCTGGTGCTCTGCAGCAGCGCGTCGGTCAGATTGTCGTACGCCTTGCGGAACACCGGCTCCCGGGCGACGAAGGCCGAAATGGACGACTTGCCCCCGCCGAACGATTTGCTCGTGGTCAGCACGTCCGGCACCAGGCCGGGGTAGCGCATGAAGTAGAAGAGGCTGCCCGTCTTGCCCCAGCCGGTGTAGATCTCGTCGAAGATCAGCACGATGTCGTGCCGGTCGCACAGTTCGCGCACCCCGCGCAGGAAGCCTTCGTCGCACCACTGAATGGTGGACGCGCTGAACGGTTCGACGATCAGCGCATAGACGTCGTCCGGGTGCCGGTCAATGGCCGACCGGACGGAATCCAGATCGCCGTAAGCGAATGGGACGATTCCCGGAATTGTCGGAAAGTCGAAGTGGGGCTGCCCGGTCAGTCCGCCGGAGCCGAGCAACTTTCCGTGGAAACCGCAGTCCGCGCGAAGGATGGTTCCCCGCCGGCCGCCGTGGTATTTGAAGGCGAGCTTCACCGCACCCTCGACCGCCTCCGCCCCGGAGTTCGGCAGGAACGACATCGAGAGGTCGCCGGGAAGCAGCTCCGCCAGGTTGTGGCCGAGCGCCGCGAGGTAGGGCGAGAAGTACGTTTTGTGCACCTCCATCCGCCGGCGCTCCGCGAACCGTTGCCGCGCCGCTACGATGCGTGGATGATTGTGGCCGTGGTTGAGCACTCCCACGCCGCCGGTCAGGTCGAGGACCCGCCGGCCGTCCCGTAACGTCAGGTAGGCCCCCTCGGCGTGCTCGACCAATTCCCGGCCGAAGCCGAACGAGGTCATGAGATTGACCTGGCTCGCGTTCACGTACCGCCGATAGAGGTCGTGCACCTCGCGAACGGTGAACCGCTCGCATTCCTCGACGCTGACCAGATTGGGCATGCCGCGACGGTATCTATCGGCCCGAAATCTTTCCTGGATCGGCACTGGATGGAACCTTGACTACGCAAGGCAACCCTTGCGGGACGGGGTGACCGGTCGATAACTTGGTCGCGGCACAACGGAATTTCCATCTGTCAATTCGCATACGTATTGCCCTACGTACCGGTGAGGTGCTGATCATGCCGCCGACGGTGTCGGTCATCATCCCCGCCCACAACAGCGCGAAGACCCTGGGCGCGTGTCTGGAGGCGGTCCGCCGACAGCGACAGCCGGTGGCCGAGGTCATCGTCGTCGACGACGCGAGCACCGACGACACCCGGGCGATCGCCCGGCGCTACGGATGCCGGCTGCTGGTCACCGACCGCAACGCCGGGCCGGCGGCAGCCCGCAACCGCGGCATCCGGGCCAGCACCGGCGAGCTGCTCTTCTTCCTCGACTCCGACTGCGCCCCGGAACCGGACGCGCTGGGGAACGCCCTCGCGATCCTCCGCGAGGAGCCGGACGTCGCCTGCGTACACGGCATCTACGCGCTCGAACCCCTGATCGACGACGGGCCGGTCGAGGCGTACCGGCTGCTGCACGGGCACTACTGGCGGCTGCGCAACGTCGGGCGGGTGCGCACCACCCTCTTCGCGGTCTGCCTCATCCGCCGCGAGGTCTTCACCTCGGTCGGGCTGTTCGACGAGAACCTGCGCGCCTCGGAGGACGTCGAACTCGGCGACCGGATGGGCGACCGGTACGGCATCGTCCTCACCGACACCGTCGTCTGCCGGCACGACGACGACAGCCGGCTCGGGGCGCTGCTGCGCAAGCAGTTCCACCGCTCGCAGCTGCTGATCCCGGTGGCCCTGGCCGAACGCGGACCGGCGGGCATCCGCGCCAACAGCCCCCTGGCCCTGGTCGCCGCGACGTTGGTGCCGGCGACCCTGCCGCTGGCCCCGCTCCTCGGCGGCTGGCCGGCCGCGTCGCTGCTCCTCCTCGCCCTGTTCGTGGTGGCCGAGCCCGGGCTGCTGCGGTTCGTCCTGCACCGGCGCGGGCCCGCGTACGCGGTCTTCTTCTTCGCCGTGCACCTGCTGGTCCAACTGGCCGTCGTCACGGGCGCCGTCGTGGGCGGGCTGCGCCACCTCGCCGACCGCGACTTCGGGCCGACCCGGGTGACCACCGCGAAAACGCCCCGATGAGCGGCGCCCGGAAACCGGCCGCCCGGCTGGGCCCGCAGCTCTGCGCGCACGCCCTGCACTACCTGCTCTTCGCCTACCGCGGCCGGCAGCTCCTGCGCCGACGCCCCTCGCTCGGCGGTCCCCGCCGGCCGACCTTCGGCGTGCCGGGCGACGACGTGGCGCTCACCATCGACGACGGCCCGCACCCGCGGTGGACCGCGCCGATGCTCGACCTGCTCGACCGGCACGGCGTGCGGGCCACGTTCTTCCTCGTCGGCGACCGGGTGCGGGAACACCCGGAGCTGGCCCGGGAGGTGCTGGCCGCCGGTCACCTGATCGGCAACCACTCCATGACGCACCCGCAGCCGTTCGCCGCGCTGGCCCGGCACGAGATCACAGCCGAGATCGACCGGACCCAGCGCGAGATCGAGGACGCGACGGGGCACACGCCGCGGCTGTTCCGCGCCCCCGGCGGCAACTGGTCGCCCGGG
Organism: Micromonospora sp. LOL_025; assembly: GCF_048060285.1. Lineage (NCBI taxonomy): Bacteria > Bacillati > Actinomycetota > Actinomycetes > Micromonosporales > Micromonosporaceae > Micromonospora > Micromonospora sp. LOL_025. The sequence goes on from NZ_JBHMIR010000026.1 coordinate 39,888, forward strand.
GTGCTGCGGACCACCGCCGAGCTCGGCCTCGTCCCGGTCGACTGGACGGTCAACCCCAGCGACTGGCGCAGCCCCGGCGTCGACCGGATCGCCCGGACGCTGTCGCGCACCCGGCCCGGGCAGATCATGCTCTGTCACGACGGCGGCGGCGACCGGTCCCAGACCGTCGCGGCCCTGGCCGAGGTCCTTCCGAGGCTGACCGATCGCGGGCTGCGCTTCGTCACCGTCCCGGACGACCGGTAGGTGGCGCGGATGCCCCGAGGGCCCTCCCGCTGCGGGGAGCCGCCGAACGCGCGTCGAACCGTCGACTCGCCTGCCGTCCCGGACCCGCCCCGACGCCGTGGTTGTCCGGTGCCCGGACAGCGCCGTCGACAAGTGCCGAGCCGGGTCCTGGCACCCGGTTCCTCTGGTGGGGGAGACACCTGATGTCGCACGATGAACTGTCCATACTGCTCCTGGGGCCGATCCGGACCCAGCGCGGGGACACGCACCTGTACCTGGGCACGCCACGGCAACGGGAGGTCCTGGCGGTGCTGGCGCTGCGCAGCGGCATGGTGATGTCCGTCGCGCAGATCGTCGACGCGATCTGGGCCGGCCGCCGGCCCGACTCCGTGGAGAACATGGTGCACACCTACATCGGCCGGCTGCGCCGGGTCCTGGAGCCGCCCGGCCGGCGGCCGGCCCTGGCCCGGGTGCTCCGGTCCACCCGGCCCGGCTACACCCTCGACATCCCGTCGGACGCCGTGGACATCATCCGCTTCGAACAGGACGTCCGGGCGGCCCGCGCCGCCCGGTCCCAGGCCGACCTGTCCCAGTCGCTCTACCTCTTCCAGCGGGGCCTGGCCCACTGGACCGGCCGGGCCCTGCACGAGGCGACCGGCCCGCTCGCCGAGGCCGAACGCATCCGGCTGACCGAGCTGCGCCAGGACGTCCTGGAGGAGGCGACCGGCGTACGGCTCCTGCTCGGCGACGTCGAGAACGTGGTCGCCGAGCTGCGCTGGATGCTGGCCGAGCACCCGATGCGGGAGCGGCTCTGGGAGCTGCTGCTCGTCGCGCTCGGGCAGAGTTCCCGGCGGGCGGAGGCGCTCACCGCCTTCCAGGACGCCCGCAGCACCCTCTCCGACCGGCTCGGGGTGGAACCCGGGCACCGGCTCCAGGACCTGCATCGCCGGCTGCTGCGCAGCGAACCGGTGACGGTGTGGCCGTGGTGGGAGCGCCGGGTCTCCGTCTGAGCGCGGGGCGGGGCCCGGGGCGCGCGGGACGCCCGACGGGCCCCTCCCCCGCCCCGGCGGCCGGGCGGCGGCGGGGGTTCAGCGCGGCGGCGCGGCCGCGGGGGTTCAGCGCGGCGGCGCGGCCGCGGGGGTCAGGACGAAGAAGGCGCCGGTCGCGCCGTCGGCGCAGTCCGTCGGCAGCCGCGTCGTGACGTCCAGCCCGCAGCCGCGGATCACCTCGACGAACTGCTGGGACCGGTCGACGTCGTAGATCTGCACCATGATCCGGCCCCGCGCGGTGAGCATGTCCGGCAGCCGGCGCAGCAGGTGCTCCGCCTCCCCCACCGAGAGGTAGTAGATGACCTCGCGCAGCAGGATGGCGTCGTACCGCTCCAGGCTCCGGTAGGCCCGGATGTCGGCCACCTCGTACGACGCGTCCGGCCGGTCGAGCGACCGGGCCACCTCGATCGCCCGGCGGCTGATGTCCACGCCGTGGTAGTGCCGGTACCGGCCCCGGGTCAGGGGAAGGTTGGCGCTGGTGCCGCAGCCCAGGTCGAGGATCGTCGGGCGCGGCGCCCACGTCTCGATCAGCGACAGCGGCATGGCCCCGTCGCCCGCGCCGTCCAGGTAGCCCCAGAAGCCCAGCGCGTACTGGGTGTCCCAGAGCGCCGCGTTCAGCCTCGTGCTGCGGCGCACCAGCGCCCGGACCGGGACTCCGACCAGCCGTGCCATCGTCCGCAGTGGCGTGATCGACATGGTGTCACCGACTCTCTCTCCGACTCAGACTCAACTCAGGTGACGGGCCGGGTCAGCCGACCGGCGCCGCCCGCTCGACGGGGCCGACACGGCGCCGGTGCATGTACTGGGCCAGCAGCAGCCCGCCGCCGCCGACCGCCACCTCGCTCAGCGCGCAGACCAGCCGGCTGACCAGCACCACCGGCGTCGCCACGGTCACCGGCAACACGGTGGCCAGCCCGACCATGAGCACCGCCTCACGTACGCCCAGGCCGTCCGGGGCGACCATCACCACCAGGCCGGCGACGGTGGCCGCCGCGAAGCCGGCGACGCAGATCAGGTACGACCGCAGGGGCGGCGCGCCGGCGGCCACCGCGAGCAGCCACAGGTGGTGCCCGGAGACGAGCCAGGACAGCGACTGCGCGGTGATGGCCCGGCGGAGGCCGGCCGGGGACGCGGCGACCTGCGGGGGCGGTCGCCGCAGCAGCCGGGCCGACGCGCCGAGCCCTCGGTTGAGCAGGTCCGGACGGACGAAGAGCACGACCAGGGGGACCGTGGCGAGCAGCAGCCACCCGGCGGCGCCCGACAGCAGCGCCGGCCCGGCCGCGAGCGCGACCGTCGTCCCGGTCATCGCGACCACCGCCCAGCTGAGCAGGAACACCCCGGCCAGCCGGACCGGGCCCACCTCGATCTCCTTGCCCATCCGCAGCAGCACCGGCAGGGCGACGAAGCGGCCCGGGACGAACTTGGCCAGGAACCCGACGAAGAAGAGCCGGTACGCCGTCCACCGGTCGACCGCTGCCCCGAGGTCGACGAAGAGCGCCCGCCACGAGGCCAGCCCCAGCAGCAGCCCGGCCGAGTTGATCAGCAGGGCGGCGGTCAGCGCGGCGGTCACCCGGACGGGGTCGAGGCGGGCGGCCAGCGTCGCCACGGGCGTCCAGTCCTGGGCGCGTACGAACAGCACCAGACCGACGGTCAGGGCCACCACGAAGGCCGCGGTGAGGACGTGGTTGGCCAGCCGCCACCAGCGGCCCTTCACCGCTGCGACACCGGGGCCACCCGGCGGGCGCGGCCGGCACGGACCCGCCGCAGCAGCGCGGCGCACACCCCCAGCCCCATCCCGACGAACTCCGTCAGGTGCGTCAGCCACCGCAGCCCCGCGGCGTAGAGCAGGAACCCCGGGCCGCGGTGGCGCAGGGCGAACGCCAGCAGCTCCCGGTCGGCCACGACGAAGGCGGCGAGCGGGCCCAGCGCCAGCAGCGCCAGCCGGGGCGACACCAGGGCCAGCGACGCGGTGCCGACGGCCAGCGCGCTGGCCGCCATGCCCACCACCGAGGCGAGGTCGACCCGGTGCGGCGTCCGGCCCGCGGCGTCCGCGCCGGCCACCGGCCGCTCCCAGCGGGCCACGACCACGGCGTCGGCGTACGTCACCGCACGGCGGAACAGCTCCGACAGGTACGGCCACAGCCGGTCCACGTCGTCGTGGCGGCCGACGATCTCGTCGCTGACCCGGATCTCGTAGCGGCTCGGCAGGCGGGTGCCGAACTCCACGTCCTCGGCGTCGCGCAGCCGCTCGTCGAAGCCGCCGACCAGTTCGAAGACGGCCCTGGGCACGGCGGTCAGCGCGAACATGGTGGTCGCCGTCACCCCGGTGGCCCGACGCCGCCAGAAGTGCTCGAACAGCGTCTTGTACGCCTCAACCGGCCCGTCGTCGTGCAGCGGGCGCAGGTCGTAGATGCCCTGCACGACGCCGCAGTCGGGGTGCGCCTCGAGGGTGCGTACCGCGGCGGCCAGCGCGCCGGGCGCCAGCGCGATGTCGGAGTCGACGAAGAACAACACGTCGCCGGTGGCGCGGGCGGCGCCGGCGTTGCGGGCCGCCGAGACACCCCGGTTGACCGGGAACGCCACCACCGCGCAGGGGAACCCGGCCGCGATCCGCCGGGACCGGTCCGTGCTCGCGTCGTCGACGACGATCACCTCGGCCGGCGGGGGGCTCTGGGCGTACACCGCCGACAGGCACTCGTGCAGCGTCCGCTCCTTGTTGAAGTTGGGGACGACCACGGAGATCCTCACCGGATCGGGTCCTCGATGGCGTCGGCGCGGGTCACGGTCTCACCGTCCCTCTCCTGCGGTTGGTCGTGCCGGGGCGCGGCGGACGCCGGCCCGGTCGGGTCGGCGCCCGCCCGCGGCCCGCCGGGACGCCGGGCAAGCACGCCCAGCGCCACGAGCCCGGCCAGCACGTACGTGTTGCTGTGCAGCAGCTCCCAGCCGCGGAAGTGCAGGTCCTCGCCGCGCAGGCCGACGAGAGTCCAGGCGGCGCTGGCCACGCAGAGCGTCCAGAGCAGCGCGCCGGCCAGCGCGGCGGCCCGGTCGGCCCGCGGCCGGGCCCGCGCCGCCAGCAGCACCAGGGCCGGTACGCACCAGACCCAGTGGTGGTGCCAGGAGACCGGCGAGACGAGCACGCCCGTCGTCGCGCAGGCGAGCACCCCGCGCAGCTCGTCGCCGGCGCGGGCGCAGCGGGCCGCGACGACGATCCCGGCCACCGCCGTCAGCGCCGCCACCGGCAGCCAGACGGCGCGCACGTCGGCGACGTCGCCGAGGCGCGCCAGCGCGCCGTGCAGCGACTGGTTCAGGACGGTGCGGGGATCGCCGGTGACCCGCGCGGTGTCGAGCAGGCCGCCGCCCCAGAACCGCGCCGAGTCGCTCGGCCGCCAGGCGAACCCGAGCCCGACGGTGGCGGCGAACCCGGCCAGGGCCACCCCCGCCGCGCGCCACCGGCCGGTGCAGAGCAGGTACGCCACGAAGATCAGCGGGGTGAGCTTGATCCCTGCGGCGATGCCGACGCCCAGGCCCCGCCAGCGGTTGGCGGGGCCGGAGGTGAGGTCCAGCAACACGATGAGCATCAGGAACAGGCCCACCTGGCCGACCTGGAGGTGACCGGCCACCGGGAACATCGGCAGCGCCGCGACGGTGCCCGCCAGCACCGCGCCGGGGCGTACCGGCGGGCCCGCGCCGGCGGCGCGCAGCGCCACGCGCACCACCGCCGACAACGCGACGACCGAGGCCAGCGTCCAGAGCCCGACGCCGACGGCGGCGTCGACGTACGCCAGCGGTTGCAGCAGCAGCGCGGCGAAGGGCGGGTACGTGAAGCCCAGCGCGATGCCGTCGGTGCCCCGGTGGGCGACATCGTAGAGCTGCCCGTCACCGCCGGCGGCGGCCAGCGCGCCCGCCCGGTAGGCCGCGAGGTCGCCCCAGAACCGGCCGGTCGCCCGGTGCACGACGACCGCGGCGGCGGCCACCAGCACCGGGAGCAGGAGCAGGGCGGTGGCCGGGAGCGCCGGGCCGGGGTGGCGTCGCGGCCGAGGGCCGGGGTCTGGTGCCGACGGAAGGGTCATCACCGATCTCCCCCTTCAGGCGTCGGCGGGAGAACGGTAGCAATCGATCACTGAACGCATCCTGTAACTGGTCTGGATTACCCACCGTCCACAGCGGCCGGACCGACACCGGCCGTCACGCCGGACAGGCTGTCGCGACGAGCCATGCGCGTGAACTGCTCACACCAGTTCGAGGAGCATCTTCCGGGTGAACGCTAGCGGGTCGTACCGCCGTCAGCCGGCGGGTGGCGTCATGATCGACAATCTGGTCAAATTGGCAAGGTCGGCTGTCGGCGTGAGCTCCACCGTGGTCCCGCCGGCCGCCTTGTCCGCGGACGCTCGCCCGATCGTGACAGCGCCGACCTGACTGCTCTGCTGGGACGGATCCGGCATCAGGACACGGCTGGTCTGGTAAACCTCGCCATCTGCGGGAACGCCTTCCATGACCAGCTTCCCGCCGGTGCCGCGTACGGAACCCGGAACATTACTGATGTTCGTGTACACCCGGCCGGCGAATCCGGTGCTGGTAACGAGGTCGACGGTGGCTTCGCCGCGGACGCCATCGACTGCCGTCACGCGTCCGACCAAGCCTTCGGCGACGACGGCCAGTTGCCCCTGCCGAACTCCCTGATCGTTCGGGAACGCCACGATCACCTGTTGGCCGTTCCTGCCGACCACCTCAGCGGGTACGGCCCGCGTCGCCGTCCACACCGTCCTCACCGGGCACCTCGAACACCTTCGTGAGACTGGCGAACGGTCGCTTCGGCGACCTGGCCCCTTGGTGCTTCAGCAGTGCTGGCGGGGCAGCGGGCCCTACGGGCGACACAGGAAGTCGGCGGCCATCCGGTCGATTGCGGCCCGGTCCAGCTTGCCGTTCGGCAGTCTCGGTAGTTCCTCGACCGCCTGCCAGCGGCTGGGCAGAGCGCCGCGAGGCAGGTCGTCGCGGAGCAGCCGGCGCAGGTCGGGCAGGCTCTCGCGGGCGTCGGCACAGGTCACGAAGGCGACCAGACCGGGAACCGCCGAGCGTCGGCGGGCGATGCCGACGGCGGTGGGTCGCCCGCCGACGCGCCGGACGATCGCCTGCTCGATCTCCGCCAGCTCGATCCGCATTCCGCCGATCTTGAGTTGGGTGTCGCGGCGGCCCGCGAAGTGGACGAGATCCTCGGTGTCCAGGCTGACGACGTCGCCGGTCCGATAGGTTCGCGCTCCCTCGGCGCCCGGGAAGTGCGCGAGCCCACCGGCCGCCGTCGCGTATCCGGCCGCGACGCCCGGGCCCGAGATCCGCAGTTCTCCGGTTCGGGAGCCCGTCCGCTCGCCGTCGAGGTCGATGTACACGGTCGTCCCGGGAATCGGCCGGCCGATCGGCACGTCGGACGAGTCGGCGTCCGTCGGACGGCACCGGTGGACCATCGTCCACACGGTGCCCTCGGTCGGTCCGTACTCGTTGTAGAGCGCCGCACCGGGAAGCTGCGCGAAGTGCCGGCCGACGAGGCGCGGCGGGCAGGGCTCCCCCGCGACGATGACCGTGCGCAGGCTCGTGAGCTGCCCCGGGCCGGCCGTGTCCAGTACCGCCTCGTAGAGGGTGGGCAGCAGCAGGAGGTGGGAGCCGCGGAAACGGTCCGCCGCCGTCACGATGGCCTCGGCGTCGAGCGGGTTGCGGCCGGGGATGACGAGGTGCGCCCCGGTCGCCAGCGACCAGTAGATGCCGGCCACGGAGCTGTCGAAGGATATCGACGAGCAGAGCAGGTAGACCGACGGCGCCTGCCGGTAGTAGTGGATGCGGGCGCGGGTGGAGTATCCGAGGCCGTCGTGGGTGACCACCACGCCCTTCGGCGTACCGGTCGAGCCACTGGTGAACAACGTGTACGCCGGGGACTCCCCCGCTGGCCGGGCACGCGGGGACGCTCCGGACGGCTCCGCGGCGGCGCCCGTGATCCGGAGCCCGGCGTCGGGGTGCTCGGACTCGGTGATGCGGCAGGTCGCCCCGCTCGCCACGATGACGTCCTCCTGCCGCCGGCGGGGAAACAACCGGTCGACCGGCACGTACTGCGCGCCGACCCGCAGCACGGCGAGCATCGCGACGATCGCCCACCGGGACGCGGCGGTCTGGATGATCACCGGTTCCGCCGCGCCGACGCCGGCCGCCCGCAGCTCCGCCGCCAGTGAGCGGGTCTCGGCGTCCAGGTCCGCGAAGGTCAGGCAGCCGCCGGAATCGGACACGGCGGGCCGCTTCCCGAAACGGCCGAAGGAGGCGTCCAGCAACGGAAGAATCGGCTCGCCGACGGCGAGGTCCGCACCCACGAGCCGGATCGATTCCACGTCGCCCCCCGAGCTTCCGCAGACAAGTCAGGGTAGCCGCCCCCAACGCTCGCGTCCAGCCGATGCCGACCACACCAATGGTCGATTAGCGCCAATGCCTGATGGCCGCTTTCAGATCTTGGCAAGGGTGCCGTGGCAGGCGCTTGACGAAACTCGGCGGGCCTTGTTGTACTTGGTCGGTCTTCACGATCGTGCACCGCGATTTCAGCGGCGGCACGACCGGTAGCGGCGTCCGAGTGGCCGCCAGCCAATTAACGTCCACCTCATGAATTGTTGGCGATCAGGACTCGCGAGGCCGATTGATGCAGCGTTCGGACGAAGGAACGGAGGTGCCGTCGCGGCCGGAGGCGGTCTCCGCCAGCCAGCGGCGCTTCTGGTTCCTGGACCAGATCACGCCCGGCGTCCCCGTCTACAACAGCTATTCGGCGATCGACCTGTCGGGCCCGCTCGACCCCGCGCTCGCGGTCCGGGCGTTGCAGGAGATCGTCCGCCGGCACCGCATCCTGCGTTCCCGGTTCCCGGACGAGGACGGCCAGCCGGCCATCGACACGTCGACGGGTGACCGACCGGGGGCGATACCGTTCATCGATCTCTCCGCGCTTCCGGATTCGGGACGCGGCACGACCGCCGACGGCCTGGTCGACCGACTCGCGCATCGCACCTTCGACATTCAGCGTGGCCCGCTGTTCCGGGCGGCGGTCGTCCGCACGGAAACCGACCGGCACATCGTGCTGTTCGGCGTGCACCACATCGTCTCCGACGGCTGGTCGGTGCAGGTGGTGTTCCGCGATTTCCGCGATTTGTACGCCGCCCTCGCGGAGAATGGCGAATTCCGTCCGGCACATTCTCGGCCGCAGTTCTCGGACGTCGTCGCGAGACAGGAGAAATGGCGGAACAGCGCCGGACACGACCGTCAGCTGGATTACTGGCGCGGTCGCCTGGACGGCATCCCCGGCGATTCCCGCGTGCCGCCGGACCGCGGGGCGAGGACCGATGCCGGGCACGCCGCCGGACACGCCCGGTACGCCATCGCCGACGACCTGGCCGGGCGGCTGCGGGCCCTCGCCCGCGCCGAGCGGGTCACGCTGTTCATGGTGCTGCTGACCGGCTTGAAGATCACCGTGTCGCGTTACCTGCAACGGGGCGACATCACGGTGGGTACGCCGATCGCGATGCGCGACGATCCGGACGTCCAGGACATGGTGGGGCCGCTGCTGAACACCCTGGCGCTGCGCACCGATCTGTCCGGCGCGCCGACCGTACGACAGGCCCTGCTCCGGGTACGCGACACCTGTCTCGCCGCGTACGACAACCAGGACGTCCCCTTCGACTCCGTGGTCGCCGCGCTGGGCGGCGGGCGGGACCTGGAGAACAGCCCGTTCTTCCAGATCCTGTTCCAGTACGTCGCCGGCGCCGGCGAGCGGCACTCCTTCGCCGGACTGCGGGCCTCACTGAGGGAGGTCGAGCTCGGTCTGGCCAAGCTCGACCTGACCCTCGACGTGGTGGAGGACGACGGCGCCCTGGACCTCGTCGCCCGGTACCGGGCCAGCAGCTACGACCGGGCCACGATCGACCGTCTGGCAGGGCACTGGCAGAACGTGCTCGCCGGCATGTGCGAGCGGCCGGACGCGGACATCGGGGACCTCGACGTGCTCACCCCGGCGGAACGGTCCATGGTCGCCGCCGCGTCGACCGGGGCGCCCGTCGTCGCACCGGCGGCGACGTCGGTGCTGGATCTCTTCGAGCGGATCGTTGACGCCGACCCGTACGCCGAGGCGGTCGTCTGCGGAAGCGTACGGCTCGGCTACGGGCAACTGGACCGGCGGGCGAACCAACTCGCGCACCGCCTGCGCGAGCTCGGGGTGGCACCCGAGACGCGGGTGGGCATCCTGATGGAGCGTTCGGTCGAGACGATCGTCGCCGTGCTGGCGGTCTGGAAGGCCGGCGGAGCGTACGTGCCGGTCGACACCGACATGCCGGCCGCCCGGCGGGAGGCGATCCTGGCCGACGCGGGCGTGACCGTCCTGCTCACCCAGGAGCAGCTCGCCGACGACCTCGCCGACGACCGGCGGCACGTGCTGACCGTCGACCCGGACCACACGGCGTTCGGCCACCTGCCGACCGGTCGGCCGGCGCGCACCACGGCCGCCGGGCAGCTGAGCTACGTCATCTACACCTCCGGGTCGACCGGACAGCCGAAGGGTGTCATGGCGACCCACGGTGGCCTCCTGGGCACCTGCCTGGCGTGGGAACACGCCTTCGGGCTCCGGGGGCGGATCCGGTCGCACCTGCAGATGGCGAACTTCTGCTTCGACGGCTTCCTCGGAGAACTCGTCCGGTCCCTCACGTCCGGGGCGAAGCTGGTGGTCTGCCCCCGCGAGTTCCTGCTCTCGCCCGACCGGCTGCTCGCCCTGATCCGGGACGAACGGGTGGATGTCGCGGACTTCGTACCGACCGTCCTGCGGGCGTTGTCCGGGCACCTTGAGCGCAGCGGCCAGGGCCTCGGCGGGCTCCGGCTCGTCATCGTGGGATCCGACACCGTACCCGCGGACGAGCTGGCCCGCCTCCGGCGGCTCGGCGGGCCGGACACCGAGGTGGTCAACTGCTACGGGCTCACCGAGGCAACCGTGGACAGCACCTACTTCGTCTGCCCCCCCGACTGGCCGGAAGACCCGTCCGTGCTCATCGGCGAACCGCTGCCCGGAATGACGGTCCATCTCCTGGACCCGGCGCTGCGGCCGGTGCCGCCGGGAATGCCCGGCACGATCTTCGTCGGCGGCCCCACGGTGGCTCGCGGATACCTGGGCGATCCCGGCCGGACGGCGTCGGTCTTCCTGCCCGACCCGTTCAGCCCGCGACCCGGTGCCCGGATGTACCGGACCGGCGACCGGGCGCGTTTCCGCCGGACGCCGCAGGGGTTGCGGATCGAGTATCTCGGCCGGGCCGACCAGCAGGTCAAGATCCGTGCGTACCGGGTCGAGCTGGGCGAGATCGAGGCGGCCCTGCGGCGCCTGCCGGGGGTCCGGGACGCGGTGGCGGTCGTGGACGACAGCGACCCCACCGACCGGCGGGTGCATGCCTTCGTCGCCGCCGCCGAGACCGCCGAGACGCGGGACTGGCATGCCGCGCTGCGCGCGACACTTCCCCACTACATGCTCCCCGATCGTCTGGTGCTGCTGCCCGCGCTACCGACCACGGCGACCGGTAAGACGGACCGCCGCGCCCTCGCGGGTCGCCCCGGCCGGGAGATCTCCCTGCCAAGCACCGGGACGCCGCCACGTACCGAGACCGAGCGGCGGCTGGCGCGGCTGTGGACGCGGGTGCTCCGCGGGCGGCGGACCGGTGTGCACGACGACTTCTTCGTCGCCGGCGGCGACTCCCTGCTGGCCATGCAGCTCGTGGCGCGCGTGCGGGCCGAGTGGGGCATCGAGTACGGCCTCCGGCAGTTCTTCCGCCAACCGACGATCGCGCAGGTCGCCGCGAGGATCGATGCCGAGGACGAGCGTCCCGACCTCGCCCGGCTGGACCAGATCGTTCCGGTGGCCCGTGAAGTCGTCCGTCACCCCGGTGACGGAACGCCGTGATCCCGCTCGCCGACCGGCGCTGAAGGAGAGGCCGTGGACCTTCCGTACGTCATCCGCAGTGACCGCCCCGGGGAGAGGCTCACCGACCGGATCGCGGCCGACCGCCCCGAGATCCGGCACAGGTTACGCACCAACGGCGCGGTCCTGCTCCGCGCCTTCGACGTCGACGGAGTCGACGGTCTCGAGGCGGCGGTGCGGGCGCTGTCCGGTGATCCGCTGCCCTACACGGAGCGTTCCTCGCCCCGGTCGACGATCAAGGGGCGGATCTACACCTCCACGGACTACCCACCCACGGAGGAGATCTTCTTCCACAACGAGAACTCCTACCAGAGTTCCTGGCCGATGACGCTGTACTTCCACTGCGTACAGCCGCCCCTGGAGCGGGGCGCCACCCCGCTGGCCGACACCCGCGGCGTGCTGCGGGAGCTCGACCCGACGGTGCTGGAGGAGTTCGCCAGGCGCCGGTGGATGGTCCGGCGCAACTTCACTCCCGACGTGGGCCTCCCCTGGCAGGAGGTGTTCAACACCACTGACCGTGACCAGGTCGACCGCTACTGCGCCGAGCACGGCATCGAGGCGCAGTGGCGCGGCCCGCAATGGCTGCGCACGACCTCGGTCCGCGATGCCGTGCACCGGCACCCGCAGACCGGGGAGCGGGTGTGGTTCAACCACGCCGCCATCTTCCACGTCACCACCCTCGGGCCCGACGTCCGCTCCGGGCTGCTGGAGATGTTCGGGGAGGACGGACTGCCCAGCAACAGCTACTTCGGCGACGGAGGCGCGATCCCCGACGACGTCATCGGCCACGTCCGCGACTGCTACCGCGCGGCCGGCACCCGATTCGACTACGAGCGCGACGACGTGCTCGTGATCGACAACATGCTGACCTCCCACGCGCGTGAGCCGTTCCGGGGCCCGCGCCGGATCGCCGTCGCCATGGCCGAACCGGTGCCGACGGTCGGAGCGGCGTCATGAGCGGGGCCGGTCCGGTCGTCTCGAGCGAGGCCTCCTCGGCGCAGCGTCGCATCCACTTCCTCGACCAACTGGTGCCGGACGGCGCGGTGCAGAACATCACCCGGGCCCTCGATCTGCACGGTGAGCTGGATATCGCGGCGCTCGATCGGGCACTGCGGCGGACCGTGCGCCGGCACGAGAGCCTGCGGACCTGTTTCGCCGTCGTCGACGGCAGCCTGCGTCAGCTGATCACCGAGCGGGAGCCGCGGCTGCGCGTCGTCGACGTCCGTGGCGTCCTGTCGGGCGACGCCACGTCGTCGCCGGCGGGACTGGTGCAGGCGCTGACCGACCAGGAGGCGGTACGCGTGTTCGACCTCGCGCGCGCCCCGCTGCTGCGCCTCACCCTGCTGCACACCGGTCCGCGCCGGTACGTACTGCTGACGTCGTTCCACCACATCATCGCCGACGCCTGGTCGGTCGACATCTTCTTCACCGAGCTGGCGGCGCTCTACCGTGCCGAACGGTCCGGAGAGCCGGCGCTCCTGCCCGAACCGCGGCTGCAGTACGCCGACTACGCCAGCTGGCAGAACCGGCTGATGCGGGCCGGCCGTTGGGAACGCGGCAGCGCCTACTGGCGGGAGCAGTTGCGCGACGCGACGGAGCTGGCCCTGCCCACGGACCGTCCCCGACCGGCCCGGCCCGCGTACCGCGGTGACAGCTACCGCTTCTCCCTCGACACCGCCGTCACCGCACGTCTGGGGGAACTCGCCCGCGCGGAGGGTGCCACCGTATTCATGGCGCTGCTCGCCGGATTCGCCATCCTCCTGCACCGCTGCACGGGCCAGCAGGACATCGTCGTGGGCGGCACGGCCTCGGGACGCGACCGGCCGGAGGTCGAGTCGCTGATCGGCGCCTTCGTCAACATGCTCGCCCTCCGGATCCGGGTGGACGGCGAGCGGAGCGCCCGCGAGGTGCTCCGGCTCACCTCGGAGACCTGCCAGGACGCGTACGAGCACCAGGACGTCCCGTTCGAGCAGGTGGTGGCGGCGCGGGGCGAGGCACGCCGGTCGGACCGCCACCCGATCTTCCAGGTCGTGTTCCAGATGATCACGGAGGCGGACCCTGAATTGGCCCTGCCGGGTGCCACCGGCACGTTGCGCGAGGTCGACCGGGAGAACTCCACCTACGACCTGGTCTGCACGGTCACCCGGACGCGGGACCGGCTCGCCGGGCGGATCGACTACGACACCGATCTCTTCGCGCACTCGTCCGTCGTGGCGCTCGCCGACTGCTGGCTGGCCATCCTCGCCGACCTCGGCCGGGACCCGGACCGGAAGGTCCGCGAGCTGGCGCCCGGCGGGGACCGTACCGACGGCGCACCACCGGCTCCGGTGCCCCGGGCCGCGCTGGACCAGGTGCTCGACGTCGTCGCGCTTGCCGGACCCGGCGCGGGAGACGACGCGCACGGCGAGGTCGTCGACGTGCACGGGCTGCCGACGCCGGTGGGTATGCCCGGCGAGCTGTGGGTCGTCGCAGGAGGCCGGCGGACCCGCACCGGTCGGTTGGTCCGGCGGCGCCAGGACGGGACCCTGGCGCCCGCGTACCTGCCCGACCACCCCACCGAGGGGGTCGGGACGCGGGTCGCGGACACCGGCCCCACGGACGCGACCGAGGCCGCGATCGCCGCGATCTGGAGCGAGGTACTCGCCCGCCCCGACATCGGCCGGCACGACAACTTCTTCGTGCTGGGCGGGCACTCCCTGCTGGCGACCATCGTCGTGACCCTCATCCAGGAGCGTCTCGGGGCACCGCTCAGCCTGGCCGACTTCTTCCTGTACCCGACGGTCGCCGGGCTCGCGGCCGAACTGACCGCGCGGCCCGCGGTCGCGGGGACCGACGGCGAACTGGCCGACATGTTGGCCGACCTGGAGCGCGAGTCGAGATGACCGAGACGACCGAGGCGCCGACGTCCCGCACCGGGTCCGCGCCGACCAGCGCGACGACGGCAGGTGCCGCCGCCATCCCGGACGTGGTCGGGCTGATCGAACGGTGTGCCGCGGGTACGCCGGACGCCGTCGCGGTGACCATGGGCGACACCCACCTGACGTACCGGCAGCTCGACCGGCGCGCCGACCGGCTCGCCCGGCGGCTTCGGGGCCTCGGCGTCGGCCCGGGACGGGTCGTCGGCCTGCACGCCGACCGGTCGCCCGAGCTGATCGTCGGCCTGCTGGCCGTGTTGAAGTCCGGCGGCGCCTACCTGCCCCTCGACCCGGCGCTGCCCGACGACCGCCTGCGCTTCATGGTCGACGACGCCGCCGCGTCGATCGTGCTGACCCGACCCGGGCGGCACGGCCCGATGGCCGCCGGCTCGTACGACCTGATCCCCCTGGACGGGCACGGGGACGGGGACGGGGACGGGGACGGGGACGGGGACGGGGACGGGGCGAGGATCGGGGCCGGAGCCGGCCCACGCGACCTGGCGTACGTGATGTACACCTCGGGCTCCACCGGGCGACCGAAGGGCGTCATGGTGGAGCGCCAAGGGCTGGCCAACTACGTGCGGTGGCTGATGGCCGAGTTCTCGCCGGGCCGCCCGGTGCACAGCCTGCTGCACAGCTCGATCGCGTTCGACTTCTCCGCCACCAACATCTACCTGCCGTTGGTGACCGGCGGGAGCCTCGCGCTGGCGCCGCCGGACGCCGACCACGAGGCCCTCGCCCGACTGCTCCAGGACTCGCGGCTGGACCTCGTCCGGGTGACCCCGTCGCACGCCGAGCTGCTGGACGCCGCCACGGGCGGGCGGACGCCACCACCCGGGCCGCGGTACGTCGTCGTCGGCGGCGAGATCCTCCGGGCGCACCAGGTGTCGACCCTGCGCCGCCTCTTTCCCGGATCAGTCGTCTACAACCACTACGGACCGACCGAGACGGTGATCGGGCGCTGCTTCCTGCGCCTCGACGAATCCGCCGGGTTCCACCTGGGCGACTACGCCGCCCATGATCCCGTGCCGGTCGGCGGCCCGATCCCCAACACCCTGCTCACGGTGCGTCCCCGAGAGCCGGAGGAGACCGCGGACGACACCGGCGAGCTGCTGATCGGCGGGCTCGGCCTGGCCCGCGGATATCTGAACCTCCCCACGCTCACCGAACGGAACTTCGTCACGCTGCCGGACGGTACCCGGGCGTACCGGACCGGCGACCTGGTGCGCCTGGACGACCGGCGGCGGCTCGTGGTGGTGGGACGGACCGACGACCAGGTCAAGATCCGCGGGCACCGCGTGGAGCTGGGCGAGGTCGAGACCTGCCTGCGGGCGTCCGACGAGGTACGCGCCGCCGCCGTCGTGAAGGTGGCCTCCCCCGGCGACGCCCTGGTCGCATTCGTCATACCCGAACGGAACGGGCATCTTGATCCGGCCGCCCTGCGCGCCGGCCTGGCCCGGAGGTTGCCGGACTACATGCTGCCGCACCGGTTCGTCGTACTGGACGCGCTGCCGCTCTCCGCCAACCGCAAGCTCGACCGGGCCGCCCTCGCCGCGCTGGCGGTCGCCCCCGCGCCCCGACCGGTGGCCGAGCCGTCCGACCCGCCCCCGGAGAGTCGGGAGGGACGGTTCCTGCGGTGCGTACGGGACGTGCTGGGGCTGAGCGAGGTGTCGGCGGACGACGACTTCCTCGCCCTGGGCGGCGACTCGATCGCCGCGATGAAGCTGGCCGCCCGGTGCCGGGCGATCGGCATCGAGCTGCGGTACACCCAGATCCTCGTCGCCCGGAGCCTCCGCGAGACGCTGGACGGCGCCACCCGCTAGCGCAGCGTCGGCGACACGGCACCGGAGCCGTACCGTGAGGGCCGCGAGTCCACGCCCGCGTACCAGTCGACCAGGGCCCGCTCCGCGACCCGGCGGCGCTCCTGGGTGCCGGTGTCCTCACCGTCGTTGAGGACCATGAGGTCACGGCCCAGCCGGTGCAGCTGGACGACCTGCTCCGGGCTGAACCCGCGGCCGAGCAGGTAGGGCAACGCCCAGAAGTCGAAGTTCCACATCGGCATCCACAACGACTCGGTCACCTCGGCGAAGACGCGATCAACGGCGTCGCACGCGCCCGCCGAGTCCATCGTCGCGTGCCGCCAGCGGAAGTCTCTGCCGGTCAGCGCGTACTTCGCCGCCTGCTGGTGGATCGGGGCACGGTGGTTGTACCACCACGGCTCGATCCGGAAGAACGTCGGCGCCACGTCGTTGAGGAAGTCGATCGTGTTCTGCACCGTCTGCTCCGTCTCGCCGGGAAAGCCGGCGATGAACGAGGCGAACGACATGATGCCGCGCTCGTTGAGCCGCTCGATGCCGTTGCGGTACCGGTCGACGCTGGCCGACTTGCTCATCGCCTTCAGGACCGTGTCGTCGCCCGACTCGATGCCGAGGAAGACGCCGGCGCACCCGCTGCGCGCCATCAGGTCGAACATGTCGCTGCCCCGTACGTTGCCGCACCGGAAGTACGAGTACCAGCGGAACCCGTACCCCTTGCGGATCATGAGCTGGCAGATGTCGACGAAGCGCGGAAGCGGCACGTTGAAGGTGTCGTCGATGAAGACGACGTCCGTCGAGCCCAGTTCGGCCATGGCGTCGAGTTCCCGTTCGATCGTGGACAGCGAGGCCAGCGACAGCGCGCCCGCCCGGATCGGGTAGTCGCAGAAGCCGCACTTGAACGCGCAGCTGCGCGCCGTGCGGGTCTGGAGCACGGGCCCCAGGTCGGCACCGTCGAACTGACCCCACTCGATGGCGCACTCGTCGAGCGAGTTGTTCTCCGGCACCCGGCGGGTGCTCACCACCGTCTCCCCGTCACGCACCCACAGCAGGTTCGGCACGTCCTCGAGCGGCCGTCCGTCGCGGACGGCGGCGGTCAGCCGACGCAGCGTGTCCTCGCCCTGCCCGTCGTGCACGTACACGTCGGCGCCGATCTCGGCCAGCACCCAGGGCAGCGTGGCCGCGTCGGCGTCCACGATCAGGTTGGCGACCAGCGGCCCGCCGACCACCACCATCGTCTCCGGGTTGCGCTCCCGGACGAACTCGACCAGCTCGATCACCGGTCCCGGCGAGACGTAGAACGTGGTGGTGATGACGGTGAGCACGGGGTCTCGCTCGGTCAGCAGGGCCGCCAACCGGTCCTGCTCCGGGCGGAACGCCGAGACGAAGTCCGCCTCGTACCCGTGCCGGCGCAGGTGGCTGGTCAGGTACACGGCGGCGAGGTTCGGGACCTCGCCGATGTGGTACCCGACGTGGCCGGCGCCCGCCCCGGAGCGGCGACGGTCCAGTTCCGACAGCAGGTCCATGTACGGCAACCGCTGGCCGTCGAAGCGCACGTGGTCGTGGCGGGCGGTCCGATACTCGATGGCCCGGCCGCCCTTGCGGCCCACCATGTCCAGGTGACGCGAGAAGGGCGTGTCGTTGTAGCCGATGATCAGACAGTCGAGCCGCATCGTGTGTCCCTTCGTAGGTCCTCCGACGCGACGCCGCGCTACCGGCGCGCGCAGAGCATGAACATCTGACCCGGTGCCGCGGGATCCCTGCCGGTGCGCTCCGCGTCCAGATCGACCAGCCGGGAGAGGTGCACCGCGCCCGTGCCGGAGACACTGGAGCCGGCGATCAGCCAGTCCGGGAACGTGCAGAAGCGCTTGGTCGTGACGTCGCGGAACCCCGACCGGGCGCACTCCCCCGCCAGGGTCCCCGGCGGCGTGAGCCGCCCGCGCAGTTCGGCCACCTCCCGGGGCGAGTAGAAGGACAGGAACGTCTGGAACCGGCAGTCGGGGTTCCACGCGCTCACCACCAGCCGGCCCCCGGGGCGCAGGGTCCGCCGGGCCTCGGCGAAGAACCGCCCGCGCTGCGCGGCCGAGAGGTGGTTGATGGTGCCCATCATGCAGCTGACCAGGTCGAAGGATCCGGTCCGGAACGGCAGGAAGGTCCCGTCGGCGACCGCGAACCGCCGCTGCCACCGCCCGTCGACACAGGCCCGTACGCCGGCGTCGCTCAGGTCGACGCCGAACGACCGGACGCCGTACCGGCTGAGCACCTGGGGGTAGCGCATGGTGCCGCTGCCCACGTCGAGCGACGTGCGGTAACGGTCGACGGGACCGAGGGCGTGCAGCAGCTCGACCGACTCGAGCTGCTTCTTCGCGGTGTCCGTCACCCCGGTGTTCTCGAACTGGAGGTAGAACGTGGCGTCGTAGGCGTCCAGCCGGGTCGCGTCGGCGTCGAGCAACCCACGGTCGGCGAGTTCCCCGACCAGCGCCGCCGGTCCCGGCGTGGACCGAGCCGACCCGGGTGCCTCGGCCGGGGCGGGTGCCGCACGGCAGGCGGCGTGCCGCGCCTGGGCGTCGAGGTAGCTGACGTCCCAGGCCAGCAGGACCTCGAAACAGTCGGCTGCCTCGCCGGGGCGGCCCTGCTCCTGCAGGCGCCGGGCCCGGTGGTAGAGCTGTCGGAGCTCCTCCTCGCCGGGACCGCCGAGCGACGCCTGCTGGAACGCGATCACCGCCGCGGCCGGGGCGCCGACCTGCTGGAAGCACTCCGCGGCGGCGTACCAGGCGGAGGCCCTGAGTCGCGCGGACGCGGTGGCCGCCTGGAAGTAGGCGACCGCCTCGCCCGGCTCGCCCCGGTCGCGCAGCGCGCGGCCCACCTCGTACGCGGCGGACGAGTGGCCGTGCAGCGCCGCCCCGGCCGCCCGGGCCACCGCCACGACCGCGGCGTCGCCCTCTCCGGCGCCGGCCGCGCCGACGCGTTGCAGATGGCGTATCCGGTGCACGGCGAAGGACGGGCCGGCGGTGGCGGCGTAGAGCCGGGCGGCGCGGTCGAGGGTGCCCGCGTCGACCGTGCCGAGCAACCGACGCTCCGCGTCCAGGAGAGTCGCGGCCTGGGCGGCGGTCAGCGACGGCCGCAGCGCGTGCACGGTGCCGGCCGCGGTGCCGGCGAAGACCTTCGTGCCGTCGGCGCCCGCGGTGACGGCGGTGATCGGGCCGTCGAGGGTGGCGGCACAGAGCGGCGTGCCGTCCAGCAGCAGGGTGAGCCGCGCGCCGTCGGCGACCAGCTCGCACCACGCCGGATCCCCGGCGGGCGGGGCACCGGACGACCCGGCGGCGGCCGGCGAGCCGTCGGTGCCGAGGAGAGCGCGTCCGCCGTGGTAGGACACCTCCAGCACGTCGTCGCGCCGCCACGCGAGCGTGCGCACCGGCATGGCCATCGGGGCCGTCCAGAGCGGCTTCACCGGTCACTCCCGCCGGCCGCGGGCGCCATCGGCTGCGCCCCGATCCAGGCGCTCAGCTTCGCCACGGTCGGGTGCCGCAGGAAGGTCTCCAGCTCCGCCTGGATGCCGAACTCCTCGTTGAGCCGGTTGGTGAGCACCGCCGCGAGCAGGGACGTACCACCCAACTGGAAGAAGTTGTCGTCCGGGCCCACGTCGACGGCGTCGAGGACGTCCTCCCACAGGCGGCGGACCGCGTCCTCGACCGACCCGTCGGCAGTCGCCGCACCGGTGCCGCTGAGCACCACCTCCCGGGCGGCCAGCGCGGCCCGGTCGACCTTGCCGCTCGGCGTCGTCGGAAACCCGTCGACCGGCACGACCGCCACCGGCACCATGTGCGCCGGCAACGCCGACGTCAGCTGCCCGCGAACGTCGGCGGGCCACCCGCCCGGACCGGCGACGGCGTAGGCGACCAGCCTGCGCTCGACGCCCGGGCGGCCGTGCGCGACCACCACGGCGTCGGCGAGGCCGGGCACGGCCTTCACCGCGACCTCCACCTCACCCAGCTCGACCCGGTGGCCACGGATCTTCACCTGGCCGTCGTCGCGGCCGAGGAACGTGACGGCGCCGTCCACGTCGAGGCGCCCGCGGTCCCCGGTCAGGTACAGCCGGCCGCCGGCGGCACCGTGCGGATCGGGCACGAAGCGTTCCGCCGTCAACGCCGGGCGGTGCAGATAGCCACGGGCCAGCACCCGCCCGCCGATGGCGATCTCCCCGGTCGCGCCGACCGGCAGAGGCAGCCCGCGGTCGTCGAGCACCACGATGGCGGCGCCGTCGATCGCGGCGCCGATCGACGGCAGCTCGGGCCACTCGCCCGGGTCGCGCCCGAGCTGGATCGACGTCACGATGTGCGTCTCCGAGGGACCGTACTGGTTCACCAGCGTGGCCGCCGGCAGCGCCGCGAAGAAGCGCCGCAGCGCCGGCGTGACGTACAGCTGTTCCCCGGCGGTGATGACCTCCCGGACCGCCTGGGGGAATCGTTGCTGCCCGGTGGCCGCGCCCGCCAGCGCCTGGAGCGCGACGAACGGCATGAAGATCCGGTTGATCCGGTTCTCGTCGACGAACCTCAGCAGGCGGTGCGGGTCACGCCGCACGTCCTCGTCCACCAGCACCAGGCAGCCGCCGGCGGCCCAGGTGCTGAACATCTCCTGGAAGGACGCGTCGAAGCTGAACGCGGAGAACTGCAACGTGCGGGAGCCCTCCGCACAGCCCGACGCCCCGCGCTGCCACTCGATGAGGTTGGTCAGCGGGCCGTGCGGCATCGCCACGCCCTTGGGGACCCCGGTGGAGCCGGAGGTGTACATGACGTACGCCAGCTCTTCGTCGGTGACCACGGGCCACGGCTGCCCGGGCCGGGCACCGCCCGACGGCTCATCGTCCAGCCACACCGTACGGACGCCGGCCCGCGACGGCAGACGCTCGGCGATGTCGGGCTGGGTCAGCAGCACCCGTACGTCACTGTCACGCAGCATGAACGCGAGGCGTGCCGGCGGGTAGGCCGGGTCCAGCGGCAGATACGCCGCGCCGGCCCGCAGCACGGCCAGCACGGCGACGGGCAGATTGACGGAACGGTCGACGGAGACGCCGACGATGCGGCCGGTCACGCCGAGGCGCAGCAGCCGCTGCGCGAGCCGGGACGCCGCCGCGTCCAGCGCCGCGTAGGTGAGGGCCTGTCCGTGGTACTCCACGGCGGGTGCGTCCGGCACGGCCCGGCAGCGGTCGTCGAACAGGCGCAGGACGGTCATGACCGCTCCGCCGGTGCCCGCAGGGCGTCGGTGAGGATCGTGGCCAACTCCCTGACGTGCGGTTCGGTCAGCATCGAGTAGTGGTCGCCCGGGACGACGTGCCGCCGCACCGGACGCTCGGTGATCCGCTGCCAGCTGTCGGCGGCCCGGTCCCGTCTCAGCGGGTCGGCGTCCGACGCGAAGACCAACAGGAGTTCCTCCACCGGCCGGACGGCACGGTGGCGGCGCCGGGCCCGGTCGTGTGCGCGGAAGAGCGTCAGCCAGGTCAGCAGTTCGGTGATGTCGGTGCCGGGCGGCAGGGCACCCGCGGCGCGGGCCGCGGCGAGGACCCGGGCGAGGCCGTCGTCGAAGGAGAGCGCTCGCAGGTCGTCGGCCGGCACGGCGAAGGGTCGGCCCAGGACGCCGCCCAGGTGGGTGGCGAAGGCCGACAGGATCTCGGTCTCGCCGGGCGCGTCGGTCTCCGCGGCCGGGTAGCTGTCCACCAGCGCCAACAGGTCGACGCGCGCGCCGGCCGCGCGCAGCCGCCCGGCCATCTCGGCCGCGAGCACCCCGCCCATGGACCAGCCGATCAGCGAGTACGGCCCGGACGGCTGCGCCTCGGTGAGCCGGGCGAGATGGTGTTCGGCGATGTCGGACAGCTCCGGCTCGTACGGATCGGTGTCCGCTGGCGGCGCCGGCAGCCCGTAGACGGGCCGCTCGGGCGGCAGCAGCCGCACCAGCTCGCGGAAGGCGATGAGGTCTCCTCCGGCCGGATGCACGCAGAACACCGGGCCACCGCCGTCGCCGCGCCGCAGCGTCACCGGGCCCGCCGGGGAGTCCGGCTGCCGGCCGCCGAGGCCATGCCGGACCAGACCGCTGAGCATCGCGACGCTGGCGGCCTCCTCGTCGGCGTGCTCGAACAGCACGGAGACCGGCACCACCGTCCCGAACGTCTTCTTGATCCGGGCGAGCAGCTGGACGGCCAGCAGCGAGTGCCCGCCGAGCGTGAAGAAGTCGGCGTGGACGTCGACCCCGTCCACGCCGAGCAGGTCCTCGTAGATCCGCGTCACCTCCAGTTCCACGCTGTCGCGCGGGACACTCCTCGCGGCGGTCACACGGTCACCTCCCTGTCAGCACGATGGATGGGCAGGAGAACGACCTCGAGCCGGTCGAGGCCGTGCAGGAACGTCGAGGCGCTGCGCACCGGCTCCCCGCGCAGCTCGATCCGGTCCACCTTGGCGAGCAGCACCTGCAACAGCACGCGCACCTCCATCCGGCCGACCGACGCCCCGACGCAGTAGTGCGGTCCCGCGCCGAGGCTGAGGTGCCGGTTCGGCCGCCGGTCGATCCGGAAGGCGTCCGGTTCGGCGAAGACCGACTCGTCGCGGTTGCAGGACGGGATCCACAGCACGACGCGGTCGCCGGCGCCGATGCGGGCACCACCCAGTTCCACCTCGCGCGTCGCCGTGCGCATGAGGTGCATCGGTGGTGACGCCCAGCGGAGCACCTCCTCGACGGCCGACGGGAGGAGCGAGGCGTCCCGCCGCAGGCGCAGCCACTGGTCGGGATGCCGGGCGAAGGCCAGCAGGGTGCCGGAGACGGCGTGTCGGGACGTGCCCAGCCCGCCGTTGACCAGACCGTCGCAGCTGAGCAGGATCTCCTCGTCGGTGAGCCGCCGCTCCGGGTCCGGTTCGTGCGCCAGCGCGCTGACCACGTCCGCGCGCGGATCCGCCCGCCGGCTCTCCAGCAGGTCGGCGAAGTAGCCGAAGACGTGTGCGCTGGCGGCGCGGCGCGAGGTGCGCTCCGCCGCGTCGGTCTCCTCGGCGAAGGCCGTGCGGACGAGGGCGGCGAGCCGGGCGGTGTCGGCGTCGTCGGTGCCGAGCATCCGCCCCATCACCCAGGTGGGCACCGCGCCGGCGAGGCGCTGCACGATCTCCACCGGTTCGCCCGTCACCATCGGTTCCAGCTCGGTCTCGAGCCGCCGGCGCAGCGCCTCCCGCATCGCCGCCACCTCGTTCGACCGGAACCAGGGCGCGTGCGCCGCGCGCAGCCGGGCGTGCTCCGCGCCGTCGGCGACGACGAGCATCCGGCCGGCCGCGGCCGCCACTGCGGCCTCGTCCGCGCCCAGTCGCATCCCGCGCGTCGAGGTGAACCGGACGGGATCCTCCAGCACCTGACAGGCCAGGTCGTGGGTGGTCACCGACCAGAACGGGCCGTACCGGGGCGAGTCGAGTCTGGCGATCGGACGGTGGCGGCGGACCGTCCGCCAGAGCGCCAGGTGGTCGGTCCGGCGGTAGGTCGCCGGGTCGGTGAGATCGGGCTCCGCGGGCTCCCGGTCGGTGGGTTCGGACGTCACGGCCGCTCAGCCCGCTGCCGTGCCCCGGCCGGTCCGCCGAGGTCGAGGATCATCGCGTCCAGCGCCGCGGTGAAGTCGGCGATCACCCGGTCGACGGTCGTCTCGTCGAAGAGCGTCGTGTCGTACTCCAGGAATCCCGTCATCGCACCGGGTTCGTCCTGCAGGACGAGCGCGAGGTCGAAACGCACGGCGTCGGAGGCGACCGGCACCTCGGTGACGTCGAGGCCGGGCAGCGTCGCCGGTCGGCGCGGCGTGTTGTTCAACACCAGCTTCACCTGGAAGAGGGGGGTGCGCCGGCCGGACCGGCGCGGCCTCAGCGCCTGCACGACCCGTTCGAACGGCACCTGGTGGTGACGCAGTCCGTCCAGCACGGTGGTGCGGGCCCGGTCGAGCAACTCCCGCCAGGTGGGGTCGCCCCCGGTGTCCATCCGCAGCACGATCTGGTTGACGAAGAAGCCGAGCATGGTCTCGGTCTCCGGCATCGACCGGTTGGCCACGTCCGTGCCGACGGCGACGTCGTCCTGACCGGTGAGGTCGTGCAGGGTCGCCGCCAGCGCGGCCAGCAGCACCATGAAGGGCGTGGCACCGGTCGCCTGACCGAGGCTCCGCACGCCGCGGATGACCGACGGCGGCAGCCGGACCGGCACGCTGCGCCCGGCGGGCCGCGCGTCGGGCGGATCCGGTCGCTCCGCCGGGCGCGGAAACAGCTCGCGGACGCCGTCGAGTCGTCGGGTCCAGAAGTCCAGCTGGGCGGCGAGGTGCCCGTCGCCGTACGACCGCCGCTGCCAGACGGCGTAGTCGGCGTACTGCGGGGTCGGCGGCGTCGGATCGGGTGGGCGCCCCGCCACCAGGGCGGCGTAGGTCTCCGCCAGCTCGGCCGTGAGCAGCCCGAAGGACCAGCCGTCGTGGACGATGTGGTGCATCGACAACAGCCACGCGTGGTCCTCGTCGCCGAGCCGGACCACCTGTGCCCGCAGCACCGGGCCGGTCCCGAGGTCGAAGGGACGGTGGTACTCCCGGTCGACCAGCCGCCGCAGTTCGGCCTCGCGGTGCCCGGCCGGCAACGCGGTCAGGTCGACCAGCGGCATCGGCACCGGCGCGGCAGGCAGGATCCGCTGCCGGGGCACGCCGTCGTCGTCGGCCACGATGACGGTACGGAGCACCTCGTGCCGGGCGACCACCGCGTCCACGGTCCCGGCGAGGGCCCGGACGTCCAGCGGGCCCGCGATCCGGTCGAACACCGGGACGTTGTACTGGTGGTCGCCGGGACGCAGCTGCGCCATGAACCACAGGCGTTCCTGGGCGAAGGACGCGGGCAGCGGGTCGCGCCGGTCGGCCACGGCCAACGCCGGGAGGTCGTTCCCGGCGGCGGACAGGCCGTCGAGGTAGCTCGCCAGGTCGGCCAGGGTCCGGTGGTCGAACGGCGCCCGTACCGGCACGTCCACGCCGAGCAGCCCGCGCAGCTTGAACACCACCTGCAGGGTGAGCAGGGAGTGGCCGCCGAGCCCGAAGAAGTCGTCCTCCGGCCCGACGTCGTCGCAGCCCAGCAGCGCGCGCCAGATGTCGGCGACGACCCGCTCGGTTTCGGTCAGCGGTCGTGCGGGGGCCGCCCAGACGTTCTCCAGCACCGCCGGGTTCGCCGCCATGCGGCGCAGCTGGGCGCGGTCGACCTTCCCGTTCGAGTTCAGCGGCAGCTCGGTGACGGGCAGGTAGCGCGCCGGCAGCGCGGGTTCGGGCAGCCGCTGGCGCGCGTACCCGGCGAGTTCCGGGATCGCCGCCGCGCAGGCCCGGCTCCAGAGCGGATCGTTGGCGTACGGCCGGGCGTCCCAGGGCTCCTCCGGCGGGCGGTGGACCGGCCGGCCGGGCGCCCCGATCGGCCCGCGACGGCGCAGGACGACGTCGTACGCGCCCTCGGCGTGCCCGGCCGCCCAGCTCAACTCGACGTCGACGGATCCGTCGCCGGCCAGCTCCCACCAGTCCTCCGGGGCGGTCCCCTCCGCCGGCAGGCCGGTGGCGCAGGCCACGAGTTCACCGGCGGAGGAGGCGGGATCCCGCTCGTCCATCGACCGCTTGAGGCGGCGGGCCCAGGACAGGCGCGCGTTCGGGACGGCGGTCAGGCGCACGGCGTCGAGCCGCTCGGCGTCGAGCAGGCGGAGCAGGTCGGCGGGGGTACGGCGATCGGGTCCCCAGCCGCGGGTCGGGGGTTCCTCGGCGGCGACGGGCGTACCGACGGTGAGAATGACGTCGTACCGGAAGGTGACCAGTTCGTTGTCCTGACGGCCGCGCTTGGGCAGCACCCGGACCCGCGCGATCCTCGGCCACCGCGCGCCGATCTCCCGGAACAGTGCGGGATCCAGGCACAGCTCCGGCTCGTGGGCGACGGCGCGCCGGACCCGCTGGCGCAGCTCGCGCAGGCGTAGCCCGACCGGGGCCTTGTGCACCTCCACCGACGTGTGGAACAGCTCCGACAACGGCAGGCTGCGCAGGTCACCGAGGAAGACGTGGCCGCCGTCGGGCAGCACGTCGACGGCCTGGCGCAGCACCCGCAGCAGGTACTCGACGGACGGAAAGTACTGCACCACCGAGTTCATGACGACGGTGTCCGGCGGTGCGCTCGCCGCGTCGGCCCGGAGACTCTCGTGGGCCGGCGCGGCCCAGGTCTTGACCCGGTCGGACCACGCGCCGCCCACGTCGCGCAGGGCACGCCGGACGTACTCCACGGCGGCGGGCGAGTTGTCCGTCGCCTGGTAGGACTCGCATGTCGGGGCCACCCGGCCGAGGATCATGCCGGTGCCACAGCCGATCTCGAGCACCCGACTCGGGCACAGCCCCCGGATGCGCCCGGTTGCGTCGTCCAGCCAGGCCCGCATGTCGGCGGGGTCGAGGGGCCGCCCGGAGTAGCTGCTCAGCCAGCCGGCGAGGTTGAAGAAGGGGTCCTGGTCGCCGTCGAGGTCGCGGTAGGTGTCCTCGTAGAGCTCCCGCCACTCCCGGACGCGGTCACGGTCCCACCCGCCGTCCCGCGTCTGCTGGCCCTCCAGGCAGACGAAGGCCACGATCTGCTCGTCACCGGTGTCGCGGCGCACCAGTTCCGCAGCGCTGGACTTCACCGCGGGGTGACTGTCCAGGACGGCCTCGATCTCCCCGCACTCGATCCGGTGGCCGCGCACCTTGACCTGCTCGTCGCGGCGGCCCAGATATTCGAGACAGCCGTCGGGCAGGTATCGCGCGACGTCGCCGGTGCGGTAGAGCCGGCCGCCCGGCTCGGGGCCGAACGGGTCCGGCACGAAGGCCGCCGCGGTGAGCGCGCCCCGGCGCCAGTAGCCCAGACCGACCCCGGCACCACCGACGTACAGCTCGCCGGGCACGCCGATCGGGGTGGGGCGCAGGGCGGCGTCCAGAACGTAGACGCGCGCGTTGCTGATCGGCGTGCCGATCGGCACCCGGCCGTACGGCGTGACCTGGTCACCGTCGTGCGCGGTGCAGGCCACGGCCGTCTCGGTCGGGCCGTACTCGTTGACCAGCCGGACCCCGGGCCGACCGCGGCGCAGCCCGGCCACCGTCTCCCCGCGCAGCCCCTCCCCACCGAGGATGACCGTCCGGCACGGCAGGGCCGGTGCGTCGTCCGCCGCGGACTCGACCAGGAGACGGAGATGGGACGGGGTCAGTTTGACGAAGCTAAGATCGTCGGCGCCGTCGAGCAGGGTCCGCAGTTCCGCTCCGGGCACCTCGCGCGCGGCGGCGGCGAGGAGCAGCCGCTGGCCGGCGAGCAGCGGCGCGAACAGGCTGGTCACCGCCAGGTCGAAGGCCAGCGGCGAGTGCACCGCCACCCCGGTCCCCGCTGACACGGTGTAGTACCGGGCGGCCCACCGCAGGTAGTTCACCACGTTGCGGTGGGTGAGCAGGGCGGCCTTGGGTCGGCCGGTCGAACCGGAGGTGTACATCAGGTAGAGCAGGTGGTCGGCCGACACCGGTACCGGGAGGGGCTCCGCCGGCCGCGCCGCGATCGACGCGCGTTCGGCGTCCAGTCTCACCACCCGCAGGGCGGAGCTGTCCACACCCTCCGGCACGTCGTCGGGCACGACGAGCAGGGCGCTGCCGCTGTCGGCGAGCATGGCGCCGGTCCGCAGTGGCGGCTGCCGAGGATCGAGCGGGAGGTATGCCGCGCCGGTCTTCATGATCGCCAAAAGCACGGCTACCGTGTCCGGCGCGTGCGACAACAGCACCGCCACCGTGCCGCCGGGCCGGGCGCCGGCGTCCCACAGGTGGTGGGCGAGCCGGTTCGCCCACCGCACCAGTTCGCGGTAGGTGAGCACGCTCCCGGCGCAGCACACGGCGGGCGCGTCCGGGCTCCGTTCGGCCTGCCGCTCCACCAGCTCGTGCAGTGGCGCGTCGACGCCCGGCGCGGCGGTGTCGTTCCACTCGGACAGGATCCGGTGCAGCTCCTCCCCCGACATGACCGGCAACCCGGCCAGGCGCCGACCCGGATCGGCGGTGGCCGCCGCCAACAGCTCGCGGAACGAGGTGGCCAGCCGGGCGACGGTGGCTTCGTCGAACAGGTCGGTGGAGTAGTCGATCAGGCATTCCAGCCCCTGGTCGGACTCCCAGACGTTGACGTCCAGGTCGAAGCGGGCCGACTCGGTGCCCGTCTCCAGCAGCGTCACCGTGAGGTCGGAGAGCGACGCGGCCAGCGGCGGTGTGTTGTGCAGCGTGAAGTTGACCTGGTAGAGCGGGTTACGGCCGAGGTCACGCTCGGGGAACAGCCGCTGGGCGATGAGGTCGACGGAGACGTCCTGGTGGGCGTACGCCGCCAGGCACGTCTCGCGCACGTGACGCAGGAGTTCGTCGAAGGTCTGCCCGCCACGTGGGCGGATCCGGAACAGGACGGAGTTGGCGAAGAAGCCGATCAGGTCGTGCAGTTCCGGGTGCCGGCGGTTCGCCACCGCGCCACCGATGACGATGTCGTCCTGGCCGCTCCACCGGTGCAGGACGGCACCGAGGGCGGCCAGCAGGGTCATGTGCGCGGTGCCACCGGAGCGGCGGCTCAGCTCGGCCACCGCCCGCGTGAGGTCTGCGCCGAGCGCGAAGCGGTGGGTCGCGCCGCGATGGCTCTGTACGGCCGGGCGTGGCCGGTCGGTGTACAGCGTCAGGGCCTCGGGCGCGCCGCTGAGCCGGGCCTGCCAGAAGGCGAGCTGCTCCCGCGCCTCCGCGCTGTTCTCCCAGTCCGCCTGCCACCGGCTGTAGCCGGCGTACTGCACGGTGAGCGGGCTCAGCGGACTGGGTCGCCCGGCGGCGAAGGCGCGGTAGAGCTGGTCCAGCTCACGCCCGAGCACGCTGAGCGACCAGCCGTCGACCGCGACGTGGTGGAACGTGACGAGCAGGACCGACTCGTGCTCCGCGAGGAGGACGAGGCTGGTCCGCATCGGGGGGTCGACGCCCAGGTCGAACGGACGGCGCCGCTCGATCGACGCCAGACGGTCGCTCTCCCGCTGCGCGACGTCCTGCTTCAGGCCCCGCAGGTCGATCACGGGCAGCGCCGGTTCGGCGGTCGGTTGGACCCGCTGGTAGGCCACCCCGTCCACGACGGGAAAGGTCGTCCGCAGGATCTCGTGCCGGGACACGATCTCGAGCAGGCAGCGCCGCAGCACACCGACCCGCAGCGGCCCGGCCAGGTGGAACGGGTTGACACTGGTGTAGAACGCGCTGTCCGGCCGCAGCCGGTGCAGGAAGAGGATGCGGCGCTGCGCCGACGACACCGGGGCGTCGCCCTCGGCGGCTCCGCCGTACAGTGCCAGCGGGCCGACCATCCCCCGGTCGCGCAGCCGCTCCGTCAACGCACCGCGTTGCTCGGGCGTGAGGCTCTGGATCCGCCGGGTCAGCTCACGCACGGTCGCCCCCCTCTGCCGGTCCACGCCGTGCCGTCAGCCCGCGTCGGCCCGCAACTCGGCGGGCACCTCGAAGCGGAGCTCGGACTCGCAGAACGTCCGCCACCGCGGGGTGTCCGCGTCCCACAGCACGCTCTCGTCGTCCTGCACCGGGTGCAGCACGACGGACAGGTCCTGGCGTACGTAGACCACCGTCTCGTCGGTCAGGCCGATTCCTTCCGGCTCGACCCAGCCAGGGAAGCGGCGCAGCTCGGCCAGCAGGTGCCCGCGGTAGTACGGGATCATCGCGCGGCCTCCCGCCCGGACCGGCGCCGCAGGCCGGGTGCCGGCGTCCCGCCGGAATCCATGTCCACCATCGTTTCCCCTCTCCCGCACCGGATGATCGGCCCCCTACGAACGCGCGCCCTCCAGGGCTCTCTCGGCCGCCGGCGTCGCCCCGGCGCGCCCGATGCTGCTGAACGCCCCGGACAGCGCGATGGCGACCATGGCCGTACCCACCGCGAGGAGCACCGGGGTGACGCCGACCCCGGCGGCGACGGCGGTGATCGCGCCCGCGCCGAGCGGTCCCAGCGCGGAGTGGATCGTCCAGAAGGCGGCGGTCACCCGCCCCAGCAGGTGCCCCGGAGTGATCTCCTGGCGCAACGACATCGAGCAGATGCCCGCCACCCCGGTGCCCAGCAGCATGACCGCCATCAGCACCGCGAGCGCGGGCACGCTGCGTGCCAGCCCCATTCCGGCGACGGCGAGGCCGGCCAGGCTGAAGGCGCCGATCCAGCTGGGGCCGAAGCCCAGCCGCCCGCGGACCCGGGCCACCACGAACGACGCCACGAAGGTGCCCACCGTCCCGGCGGTCAGGACGTAGCCGACCACCGTGTCCGGTTGCCCGAGTTCGTCCTTCAGCCGGAAGATGACGGCGTCGGTGAGCCCGTAGGTCAGGAACGTCAGCAGCGACAGCAGCAGCGTGAGCTGACGCAACAGCGGATGGTTCCAGAGGAAGCGCGCACCCGCCAGGAACTCGTTGCGGACGTTGCCCGCGCCCGCGACGGCCGACCGGGCGGCGTCCGGCCGCCCCGCCGCGAGCCTGATGAACAGCACGCCGACGGCGGCGACGGCGAAGGTGACGGCGTCGAGGCCGATGGCGGCAGCGGGACCGAAGGCGGCGGCCACCATGCCGGCGAGCGCCGGCCCGGCGACGCTCGCGACCGCGTACGTGGCGTAGAGGTGGCCGTTGGCCCTGGTGATCTGGTCTGCCGCGACGATGGCGGGCACCACGGCCACGTAGGTGACCTGGAAGATCATCGAGAAGACGCCGGCCAGGGGCACGACGAGGTAGATCAGCCAGGACGGCTCGGCGACGAGGAAGACGACCGCGACGGCTCCGTAGAGCACGCAGCGGGCTCCGTCGCAGATCATCAGGAGGGTCCTGCGGTCGAAGCGGTCGACGACCACCCCGGCGAAGAGCCCCGTGGTGATGGAGGCGACGCCGGTCAGCCCGGTGACGATTCCCATCTGGACCAGCGAGCCGGTGACCTGCAGGACGAGCAGTGGTATCGCCACGTAGGAGAACGAGTCACCGACGGCGGAGAGCGTCTGTATCCCCAGGAAGGTGCGATAGTTCGGATTGCGCCACAGCGAGGTGCCGGGAGCCGAGGCACCGGCCGGGCGGCCGTTCGGCGAGGCTGCATCTCCTTCGACTCGGGCAGCCGCATCCGAAGCGGTTACTGGATCATCATTAGACACAAGCGGCCCCCCAAACCGGACTCGAATAGTCCATCATGGCATCTCCACGTCGGTCAAGGTCGACGCCAAATCGGTAGACGCAAGATCATTATGTTGACAGCCGTGAATGGCTGACATACAGTCGCAAGGCTCGCTCATACGGTAACGTGGGCTTGGCATGGCTCAACGGGGGCATTTATCTCGGCCATGGATATCTGTCGCCGCAGCGGTAATCGCTGAAACCATCATGGAATGTCCATCATCCTGACGGGCGGAAATGCGGGTATCATTCGTTCACACACCAATGTCCACCGTGCCGGTGCCGCAACGAAAGTTGTTCTGGCGGAATTTCGACGTCCAATACCACTCGGTGCACCCGGGCCTACGCCACATGAAACGCAACATGTGGGAACTGCCGCACTGGATGCTCTGGCTCGGCGGGGTGCTGGACGCGCACGGCTACTCCGACATGGGAGTCCTCGACCTCTACACGGATCCGGGCACCTTCATCGAGCCGGGTCGCCTGGCGAAGGACGCCATCGAGAAGGCGGCCCGCAGCAGTCCGGCCGACGTCTACCTCTTCTCCCCGATGACGGTGAACCTCTGCTACGCGTACGAGATCTCCACGGTCATCAAGCAGATCCACCCCAGGTCCGTCATCATCTACGGCGGGGTGGCCGCGACCCCACTGGCCGACGAGGTCGCCGCCCACCCGAGCGTGGACTACGTCGTGGTCGACCGTGGGGAGCGCGCCCTGCCCGCACTGCTCGACGCACTGCGCGACGGGCAGGAGCCGACGCCCGTGGGCAACCTGGTCTACCAGCGCGAAGACGGCACCACCCGGCGGACCGCAACCCGCTACCCCGACGTCGCCCCCGCCGATCTGCCATTTCCGAAGATCGACCTGTTCCCCCGCAGCAGCGGCGAGGACATCCGTTACCTGCGCCAGGTCTACGCGCTCGGCTGCCCGTACCAGTGCACGTTCTGCACCATCCAGACCATCGGCCGCCGCCCCGGTTACTTCCCGGTCGAGCGGGTGCTGCGGGAGATCCGGGCGTACCGCGCCCATTACGGCGCCCACCACAGCATCTACTGGGGCGACGAGACGTTCACCCTGCACCCGGAGCGCACGCTCGAACTGCTCGACGCGCTCGCCCGGGAGGGCGACATCCAATACGACTGCCAGACGCGGCTCAACTGCCTCACCGACGAGCGCGTCCTGCGCAAACTCAAGAGCAGCGGCTGCCAGTGGATTGAGATCGGGCTCGAGACCGGGTCGCAGGACACGCATCACACGCACAAACACCACATGAACCTGAACGCGACCACCGAGACGTTGAAACGAGTCCGGGACGCAGGGCTGGCAACGTGCGCGTTCACGGTCAACGGCTTTCCCGACCAGACCCCGGACGACATGGCCCGCAGCATCGACTGGATCAGCGGACTGATCCACGAGGATCTGTTGCAGGCGACCTACCTGTTCGGCCTCGTGCCCTATCCCGGAAGCACCATGTTCCAACATCCCGAGCGCTTCGGAATGAAAATCCTGCACCGCGACTTCAGCCTTTACCACGAGGACCTACCGCCGGTCTATGCCACCGACAAGGCCACTCCGGACCAGATCTACCAGGTGTTCCTGGACGGGCTGGAAACATTCGCCGAGGCCATGGGCAAACGGCCGTACTTCAATGACGCGTCGCCGGTCGGCGACCTGTCGAAGTACGGCGGGTTCTGGGCGGATGCCCATGTGTAGCGTCGCGCGGCCCTACCGGACGGGAGCATGATGACACCTTCCCCCTGGCGCCTGCTGGCCGACGGCAGCGCGGGCGTGATCCTCACCGTCGCGTTCGAGGCGCGACGCGGCGACCCCGGTTTCGCGGAGCTCGCCCCGCACCTGACCGGGTACCGGGTGCTTGAGGCGGTACCGCCGGCGACGACCGTCACGGAGGTGACGGAGCCCGGCGCCTACATCGAGCCGTGGTTGGCCGGCGCCCTCGCGGACGGGCCGCCCGTCGTCGGTGTCCTGGGGCACTGCGCCGCCGCACCGCTCGCGGCCCAGCTCGCGGCCGCGATCCGCGGGTCCGGTGCGGCCGACCCGAGCCTCGTCACGGTGGACCCGGTCCTCGTGGACAGCCGGATCGCCCACGGCGAGTACCGGCAGGCGGTCGACTCCCTCGCCGCCCACCTCGAGCCGGAGGAGTTGGCGACGGCCCTCGCCCCCGTCACGGCCCGCGACACGGAGCCCGCGACAACGGGCCACGCGCTGCTGCCGGTCCTGACCGGCCTGGAGGACGCCTACCGTACGACGCTCGCCGCCGCCTGCCGCACGATGCCCGTGCCCGCCGCCATGCAACGGCAACTCGCCGACCGGTTCGCCGCCTACCTCGCGTTCCTCGCCGCGTCGTCGCTGTCGGCCGCCCAGCCGCCGGCCGCGGCGCCGCTCGGGTCCGTGGTCCTCTCCGGTACGCAGGACGCCGAGTACCCGGCCCATCTCCTGGTCGGCGCGACCACGTTTCCGGTCGACCGCAGCCGCCTGCTGGCGGACGCCGACGTCGCTGCGTTCGTCCTGAAGGTCCTCGGCCGGTGACCGGTGCAGAGGAGCGCGTCCGCCGGCAACGCGCGGAGCGCATCGCGCGCGACCTCTCCGAGCACGAGCGGGGATGGCGCTGGTACCCGGGCGACGGCCTGGACCCCGGCACCGTCTCTCCCGCGGCGATGCGGCGCGAGTTGGACCGGGAGCGACAGCTGATCGCCCGACTGGGCACCGCGAGCGGGCCGGAGGCGGAACGGCAGGGGCACCGCCTCAAGCACTTCCCGGTCCTGTTCGTCAGCGCCCCCCACATCGAGGAGAACGCCACCGGCGCCTTTCCCGGGATGCCGACCCCCCTGCTGTACGCCACCTGCCTGCTCGACCGCATGCTGCGCATCGACGAGTTTCCCCGTGACCGGGTGCCGGAGGTCGTCGGTGTGCTCAACCCGCCCGCCTACAGCGACGCGTTCGAGAAGGCACTCGTCGAGTGCGTGGCCGAGCACCTTCCCGTGGTCGTCGGCATCAGCAACCTGTCGGAGGGCCACCACTTCGCGATCCGCATCGCCGAGTTGGTGAAGACGGTCTCCCCGAACAGCATCGTGCTGCTCGGGGGACAACACGAGGACGCCGTGAACCCGGATGCCTACCGGTCCACCTCCGAGCGGGTCCGGGCGATGGGCGAACGGCAGCGCGGCGTCCACGGGGCGTACTCGTTGACGCCCCCGCAGCTGGCCCGGCTGGCCGCCCTGCAGACCTTCGCCCAGGAGCGGGAACGCGCCATCGTGGACCTGGTCTTCGCCGGGGACGCGGTCTTCGCCCTGCCCGAGGTGCTCATGGTGATCGCCGAGGACCTGCCCACCGATGCCCGCGCGCTGCGCAAGAGGCTGCTGGCCAGTCCCGAACGCTTCGCCGCCCTTCCCGGGGTCGGGCAGCTCATCCTCGTCGACGACGACACCGGGCGAATCACGCCGATACCACTGAGCGGCACGCCGATCGACGGCAACAAGTTGCCGTTCATCGACGTCACCAGGCTCACCCACGAGAACCTCTTCCCCGTCTTCGACAACCGGCGGACCGCTCAGGTCATGGCCGCTCTCGGCTGCAAGTACTCCTGCTCGTTCTGCCACGAGTCCGCGGACGCGTTCCTCTACAACCAGCCGAAGATCCGGCAGCGTACGCCCGCGCACGTGATGCGGGAGATCCGTCTCCGCAGCGACCAGGGATTCGAGGCGGTGTTCTTCGACGACAGCACGTTCACGCAGAACCGTCGCTGGCTGTCGGACCTGCTCACGATGCTCGAGACGGACCAGGCGGCCGGCCGGCAGGTCGAGTGGGGCTGCCAGACCACCATCAACGACGTGGACGAGAAGCTGTTGCACCGGATGGGCCAGACCGGATGCAGCTACATCTACTTCGGCGTGGAGTCGGCCCAGCCGGACGCCGAACGGGTGCAGAAGGTGCAGCGACTACGGTTGCTCGCGGAGCCGACGGACTGGACGGAGCAGTTCCGGCGGGTGGCCCGCTGGTGTCGTGCCGCCGGTGTCCGGGTCGGCACCTCGCTGCAATTCGGCCTCGGCGAGACCGACGAGCAGCGGGTACGGACGCTTCAGCTCATCGCCGACCTGCACCGCGAGGGCTGCATCCCGGACGGGTGTGTGGCGCTGAACATCAACAGTCCCTATCCCGGCACCCGCCAGTGGCTGGACCTGATGAGGTCGGACGCGCCGTTGCCCGACTACCGCGACAAGCTGGAGCGGCACCCGGCATTCGAGACCGCGCACCAGTTCTCCGCCATCACCGGGGAGGCCGCTTCCGACCTGTACCGCCTCGCCGCGGACATCCTGGGCTCCGCGCTGCACCAGCAGGTCGTCCCGACCCAGCAGTGAAAGCGGCGTCGCCTCGGCGGGTGCGCCAGCGGTGTTCCGGTGCATGTGCTGTGGAAGATCGCCGGGGCATGGGTCGCTCACCACGACGCGGCGGTACCGCACGCCGAGGGCAGTCGATCACCAACGCCGGAACGGCGCTCAGCGCCCACGTGAAGGCTCGCCGGTTCCCACGTGCTGTCGGCCCAGCCCAAGCCTTGCCTCGACCTGGTTGTCTACCAGGCCCTTGGGTAGAGGCAGCTCTACGGATCCCCGGGACGTCTTCCAAGTGCTGCTGGGAGTCGGCGGCCTGGTCCTAGCCGGCTACGGTGTTCGTCTCCTGCTGACCCGCCGTATGTCGCCCTTTGTCCAAAGGAGGTGGAGACGGCCGCTCGATGCAGGGATGTGGTTCCTCTGTGGTGGGCTCTCCCTTCTGTCAGTCGCAGCGGGGTACCTCGGCCGACTCAGCGGTGCGTTAGCCCCTGCAGCAGCGTTGATGCTGGTGGCCTTGGCGGTCCTGTTCCTTGCACTCGGCCTCGCCAAGTACCGGCCACGTGCCGGCAGACGTAGGGGACCTCCGGACGCCACGTAGCCAGGCTCATACGTACCACCAGTTGGGAAGATCGTTTCCGTCTGACCTGATCTGTTCGGAACGTCTGCTCGGCCGCAGTGTCGTGCCGCCGATCATGACCGCTGCCGACCGTCTGCGACACGGGCTACTGGCACGGCTGCGGGCACGCGGCTACCCGGCGGCGTATGGCTCACCGCCCCGGCCTTGAGGCCGGGGGCGACCTGCCGTGTCGGCGGCTCTCCGCGCCGTTTGGACCCCGGCGTCCGATGGCAAGCCGCGAAGCGGCGTGGCCGCGATTGCCCGAACCACCACGGCGGCGGAGTGCCCTCGCAATCGATACGGCCCGACTCCGTCGTATGGCTCTGTCACGCTCTCGTCATGCCTGAGCGACCGACAGCACGGTGGCGGCGCTATGTCGAGGAGCAGACCGGCCCGCTCCAGACGGGGACTTTGCAGGGGCCAGAGGAGGCCTGGGTGGGTCGGCTCCGCCTGAAAACTGACCCCGTGGTTCCGGCTGAATTTTGACCCTTCCGGAAGCATCGGGAGGTGCTGAGCGTGGAGGACTGGGCGGAGATCCGTCGGTTGCACCGGGCGGAGCAGATGGCGATCAAGGCCATCTGCCGCCGGCTGGGGGTGTCGCGGAACACGGTGCGCAATGCCTTGGCCAGTCATGAGCCGCCCCGCTATCAGCGGGCGGCGAAGGGTTCGATCGTGGACGCGGTCGAGCCGCAGATCAGGGCGTTGTTGGCGGAGTTCCCGGACATGCCGACAACGGTGATCATGGAACGGGTCGGGTGGACCCGCGGCAAGACGGTGTTCGCCGATCGGGTGCAGCAGCTGCAGCCGTTGTTCCGCCGCCCGGACCCGGCTCAGCGGACGGAGTACCTGCCGGGAGAGCTGGCGCAGTGCGACCTGTGGTTCCCGCCGGCGGACGTGCCGTTGGGCTTCGGGCAGATCGGCAGGCCGCCGGTGCTGGTGATGGTGTCGGGGTATTCGCGGTGGCTGTCAGCGGTGATGATCCCGACCAGGCAGTCGCCGGACCTGCTGGTCGGGCACTGGACGCTGATCTCCGGCTGGGGTCGGGTGCCCAAGGCTCTGGTGTGGGACAACGAGTCCGCCATCGGGCAGTGGCGGGCCGGACGGCCGCAGTTGACCGAGGCGATGAACGCCTTCCGCGGCACCCTCGGCATCAAGGTGATCCAGTGCCGGCCGGCGGACCCGGAGGCCAAAGGCCTGGTCGAGCGGGCCAACGGCTATCTAGAGACCTCATTCCTGCCCGGACGCCGCTTCGGCTCACCTCAGGACTTGAACGCCCAACTCACCGACTGGCTGGTGCGGGCGAACAACCGCCAACACCGGAAGCTGGGCTGCCGCCCGCTGGACCGGTGGGACGCCGACCGGGCCGCGATGCTGCCATTGCCACCGGTTGCGCCGGTGGTCGGCTGGCGGCAGACCACCCGCCTTCCCCGCGATCATTACGTGCGCTTGGACGGCAACGACTACTCGGTGCACCCAGCGGTAGTCGGCCGGCGGGTCGAGGTCACCGCCGACTGCGACCACGTGACGGTGCTCTGCGACGGCCGACCCGCGGCCCGGCACGACCGCTGCTGGGCAAGCCATCAGAGCATCACCGATCCTGCCCACCGGCAAGCCGCCGCGGACCTGCGCGTCGCTGCCCAACGCACCCCGACGACCGCCGTTGACGCCCAGGTCGAACGCCGGCCGTTGAGCGACTACGACCGCCTGTTCGGCCTGGACGTCGAGGTGGCTGCGTGATGGCCGCCAAGATCAGCCGCAACGTCGCCTCGGAGATCGCGTTCCTCACCCGCGCCCTCAAGGCGCCGTCTCTGGGGACAAGCCCTGCACCCCACATGGCGAGGAGTTCTGCGAGGACTGTCGCGACAACCACAACATCAGCCTCGTCATCGACAAGCAGCTCCAGCGAGTACGTGGCCGGTTGCTGCACCGGGCCACCAAGACCGAGGAGTCCGACGCTCCCCTCCCGCTGCCGGCCATCTGCGTCACCGCGCTGCGGCACCGCTGCCGGCAACAGGAGGCGGCCAGGGAGAAGGCCGGCGATGCCTGGCACGATACCGGCATGGTCTTCACGACCCGCTATGGATTGCCCGTCGAGCCGCGAAACTTCAACCGGTCCTACGACAGCCGCATCGCCCGCGCTGGCGTCCCAAAGATCACCGTCCACGACGCCTGCCGCACCTGCGGTTCACTCCTGGTCGACCTGGATGTGCATCCCCGGATCGCAATGGCGATCCTCAGACACGTGGACTTCTCGATCACGATGGAGATCTACAGCCAGGTCTCGTCCAAGGCCACCCGCGAAGCCCTGCGGAAGCTCGGCGAGAGCCTCAATCGCCGGCGGCTCCGTATCGATCGACAGACAAGACGGGTCCGACACAGTGACGCGACCCTCTCCCCCGCAGCAACGTCGATTACCGTGGGTCTCAGCGTTGTCGTCAGGAAACAGCCTGAGGAGGCTGGTCGATCATTGGTGATGCCAACCCCAGCGGAGCGCCAGCCGGTTCCCGCTACGCCGAGCAGCGGCCCTACGTCGTCGCAGACCGACTCGACGATCTGCGGGGACCAACCAGCGGCGTGGTAAGCCTGGATCGCCGACGCGACTGGTCTGGGCGCACACGCTACGACTTGGGCAGCCCGCGTCGTCTGGCAAGCACGTACGAGACGGTGCTGCGCGAGGCCACCGCCCCCGACGACCTCACCCAATGGTTGGACGGCACGACGTTGCTGCGCCTATGGCCCGAGCCTGGTGTTGCCCCCGCAGGATCGCCCGCTGTGGGAAGCGCGGTTTCCCGAGCTGGCCAGTGCGCGCGCGCAGCCACGCCCCGTAATGGGCAACCAAACCCCGCCGATCCATCGCCGGCTGGCGCAGATCGCCCTGCAGGTCGGCGGCCAGTATGGATTCGCGTTGGCCGGCGGGCACGCTATCGCTGCACATGGGATCCTCGACCGCCCCAGGGGCGAAGCTGCCCGGCCCGTGGACAGATCCACCGGCTGCCCCTTGCGGTAGCGGCCGTCAGGAAGCCGGAGGTAAGCGGGCTCCAGGCCAGCACGCCCGATCGGCGTCAAGCACCCAGGGTCGAGTGACTGTCAGGCGCGCTCCGGTCGTGGGTCGGCGGACTGGTGACAGCTACGTTGACGCCCGGCCTCCTCGTAGCTGTCACTGAGCCGCATCCAGGAGTAGGCCGGCTCCTGCGGTGACCCGGGTGGCGAGTTTTCCCAGTCTTCCTGGCGCCCGAGTGGCGTGAGGTCGAGCAGGTCGAAGACGAGCATGAACGGCTCCTCGCCTCGGGCGTGGGTCGACCAGGTGTGGAAGACCCGGTCGTCCCTGCGGAGGAAAACGCTGATCTCCTGGCGTTCCTCGCCGTCGACGGTCGCCCCGAAATCCTCGTGAAGGCGTCGCCGACGGTCGAGTACCAGGGCAAATGCCACCCCACTCGAGCCCGAAGGCGTGAAGGCGCTCCAGCGGCGCGCGGGAGGTGAGGACGAAGGAGGTACGCCGGGCGTGCAGGTGGGAGAGGGGGCCGATGTGCTCCGCCATCATCGAGCAGCCGTCACACCCCTCCTTCCAGTCGGGCGCGAACATGAAGTGCTGGACGATGAGCTGGGGGCGCCCGTCGAAGAGGTCGAGCAGGGTGACGGTGCCTTCCGGGCCGTGGAACGCGTAGTCGGGGCGCACCTCGACCATCGGCATCCGCCGGCGGGCGCGCTGATCGCGTCCTTCATCCTGGTCAGGCCTTTTCCTGCTGCAGGAGTACGCCTCGCGCGTCGTTCCAGGTCGCCCGGTCGACGATCGGCGGCCAGCTCACTTGTAGAAGCCTTCGCGCAGGTTGATGCCGTGCTCCAGCCAGACCTTGAGGGCAGCGAGCATCCCCGTCCACCCCTCGCAGTTGCCGAACGCGGCCCGGGCCCCCTCCCGGCTCGGCTGCCAGGACGTCTCGGTGATGGTCACCAGTGTCCGGGTGTCGTCGTCGATCGAATCGAACTCGAAGACGACCCGGGTGTTGCCGCCATCGCCCGTGGTCGCCTCGCCGCTCCACTCGATGACGATCCGGCGCGGCGGGTCTGCCTCGGCCACCGTGACCGGAAAAGCGCCGGGGAAGTCGTGGAAGTCCCAGACGACCTGCTCCCCCGGCGCCAGCCGCCCGCGCGCCCCGCCTGTGGTGAAGTAGCGGGAGAGCTGCGCGGGATCGGCGACGGCCTCGTACACCTCGGCGCGCGGTCGCGCGATCCGCCCGGAGACGGTGAAGGACAGTTCCGTGAGTGTGCCATCCGCAGTCATGTTGTATTGTTACAACATGACTGGCTCGATCGCCAAGGATTTCGACGACGATCTGGTGTTCAAGGCGCTCGCCTCGCCGGCACGTCGACGGATGCTCGACGCGCTCAAGGAGTCCACGCACACCACCGGCTCGCTCTGCAATCTGCTGCCGGAACTGGACCGCACCACCGTGCTGCAACACCTGCGGGTGCTAGAAAGCGCCGAATTGGTGACCGGACGCAAGGTCGGCCGGGAGCGGCACCTCTCACTCGCCCCACTGCCCATCAAACGCATCCATGACCGCTGGATCAGTGGCTACATGCGGGCCGCCGTCGACCTGCTCGACCGGCTGAACACCGAATAAGCCGGAGGGCCTGGCTGGCCAGCAGCGGGCGGGTCAGAGTGCCCGGGTGATGCCCTCGGCGGCGATCACCGCATCCCCGCGAGACGGGTCGAGGTCGGCGA
This sequence comes from Micromonospora sp. LOL_025, assembly GCF_048060285.1. NCBI lineage: Bacteria > Bacillati > Actinomycetota > Actinomycetes > Micromonosporales > Micromonosporaceae > Micromonospora > Micromonospora sp. LOL_025. The sequence goes on from NZ_JBHMIR010000026.1 coordinate 80,751, forward strand.
CGAGCCCCACCAACGCGCCCGCCGACCAGCGCACCAATATGCGCACCGTCACCAACCGCGACGCCCGCCGGCTGTTCCCCCGCCGCCGCGCCGGCCAGCCCCTCACCGTCGACACGATCTCACCGCTCATCCGCGACCTCGCGGGTTGATCATGCCACCGTCGCGCGGTTCCTGCGTCGTCACCGCGAGGGCCTGAAGGCGCTGTTCGTGCAGGCCCTCGCGCTGTGCGCCCGGCGCGGGCTGGTGGACCTGTCCGCCGTGGGGGTGGACGGCTCACCGATCGCCGAGGTCACGGCCGGCCAGCAGCAGCGGCTGGCCGACTACGCCCGCCGGACCCTACAGGATCAGGCCGTGGGACGGCGGCGCACTGTCAGGCGCCCGCCGGCCAGTATCGAGACCAAGACCAAGGTCGTTGCTCAGCAGGCCCGCCTCGCCCGGGCGCAGGCCGCGTTGCATCGTGCGCGCTACCCGCGACCGATCCCGTTTGCGGCGGCCAGGGCCTCACTCACCGATCCGCACTCGTCCCGGTCATCAGACGTGTTCAACACAACCGCGTAGCCGCTGGGCTGACCGGTGAAGTCGCGGCGTGGCTGGCCGACAGCGGCTACGCCAGCACCGCGAACTTCGCAGCCCTGGCCGATTTCCCGCTGCTGGTGTCGATCACCAAGGAGTACGAGCAGACCCACGCGACCACGCCACCCGGGCACAACGTCCCCTGCCGGGCCACGGGAGTTGCCCCTGGTCCTGGACACTTGAGCCTTGGATGTGATGAGGTCTGTCAAGTTAACGGCTGATCTTGGTTGTTGAGGTGGTCAGTCGTTGGTCGGGGTGAGCCGGCCTTCGAAGGCGATCTGGAAGGCGTTCAGGGGTGCCTTCCAGCGCATGGTCCATCGGCGGCGGCCGGTGCCGGTGGGGTCGAGGCTCATCAAGGCCATGTAGACGCACTTGAGTGCTGCGGCTTCGTTCGGGAAGTGTCCTCGGGCGCGGACGGCTCTGCGGATGCGGGCGTTGACCGACTCGATCGCGTTCGTGGAGCAGATGACCTTGCGGATCTCGACGTCGAAGGCGAGGAAGGGCACGAATTCGGCCCAGGCGTTCTCCCACAGCTTCACGATCGCCGGGTACTTCTTGCCCCAGGTCTCGGCGAACTCGAGGAACCGTTCGGTCGCGGCGTCCTCGGTCGCCGCGGTGTAGACCGGCTTGAGCGCTTTCGCGATCTTGTCCCAGTCCTGGCGAGCCGCGTAGCGGAACGAGTTGCGCAGCAAATGAACCACACAGGTTTGGACGATCGTGCGCGGCCACACCGTCGCGACGGCGTCCGGCAGGCCCTTGAGCCCGTCACAGACGAGCATCAACACGTCCTGGACACCGCGGTTCTTCAGCTCCGTGAGCACATGCAGCCAGTGTTTCGCGCCCTCACCACCGTCACCAGCCCAGATCCCGAGGATGTCGCGGTGCCCGTCGACGGCGACCGCCATGACCACGTAGATCGGCCGGTTCGCGACCTGACCATCCCTGATCTTGACGTTGATGGCATCGATGAACACGACCGGATACACCCTGTCGAGAGGCCGGTTCTGCCACTCGGCCATGCCGTCCATCACCTTGTCGGTGATGGTGGAGATAGCCTGCTTCGACACCTCAGCGCCGTAGACCTCGGCCAGGTGCGCGGCGATCTCCCCGTGAGTGAGACCCTTGGCCGACAGCGACAGCACCATGTCGTCGACCCCGGTCAGGCGCCGCTGACGCTTACGCACGATCTGCGGCTCGAACGTCCCGGCGGCGTCGCGTGGCACCCGGCCCTCGACCGGTCCGACGTCGGTGAGCACGGTCTTGGTCCGGCTGCCGTTACGGGTGTTCCCGCTGCCCCGACCCGCCGGGTCGTGCTTGTCGTAGCCGACGTGGTCGGTGATCTCACCGTCCAACGCCGACTCCAGAACCCGCTTCGTGAGCTGCTGCAACAGCCCGCCCTCACCGGTCAGCTTCAACCCGTCCCCACGAGCCCGATCGACCAGCATCGCGATCAACTGCTCATCCGTGACCGCACCCACCGGCTCCACGGCCGGCTGTCCCACGGTGGTCTCGGTCGTCATCTGGCGTCTCTACCTGATCGGTCGATCAGCCGTTATTTGTATTGGCAGCTGATGCTGCACCCATCCCGATCGGCGCCATCATCCGTCCGTAGATTTGGTACGCCGGCGGCAGCAGCCGGGATTGTAACGACTGGGCCGTGGCCTCCCTGCCCGGCACCGACGACAGCTACGGCCACTGGCTACTGATCCGCCGCAGCATCACCGACCCCACGGACCTGGCCTACTACCTGTACTTCGGCCCTGCAGGCAGGCAGGACGAGGATCTAATCCGTGTCGCCGGGACCCGTTGGGCGATCGAGGAATGCTTCCAGACCGCCAAGACCGAGGTCGGCCTGGACCACTATCAGGTTCGTCGGTACGACGCCTAGTACTCCAGCAGGAGATCCGTTCTGACCTGCCGCGGCGGTGTGGTTTTGTCCGTGGGCATGGAGCAGCCACCGCTGAGTCTCGTGGTTGTGTGGACCCAAGATACGGCGGTGGCTGCCGCCTACAGAGTAGACGCCCAGCGATGGTTGGGGCTGTTCGACGAGCTGACGAGCGTGATCGGGTCGCGTTTCGGTCGGCCTGAGCCTCGCCGGCGGGTGCGGGACTTCCTGGCCGGACTGCTGGCGCCGCTGCCGACCAAGAACTGTTGGACGATCGCCGAGCACGCCGGCGACGACGGCCCGTCAGGGATGCAGGACCTGATCGGTCGTGCCAGCTGGGACGACGCGGAAGTACGTGCTGACGTACGGGATTTCGTCGCGGTCAAGCTCGGGCATCCGGACGGTGTCCTGCTGATCGACGAGACCGGGGATCTGAAGAAGGGCGTGCACACCGTCGGGGTGCAGCGGCAGTACTCCGGCACTGCCGGGAAGATTGAGAACTGTCAGCTCGCGGTGCACCTGTCGTATGCCTCCCCGGCCGGGCACACCCTGGTCGACGTCGCTGTCTACCTGCCGAAATCGTGGGCCGAGGACCCCGTCCGGCGGGCTGAGGCCGGGGTGCCCGACACGGTCAGGTTCGCCACGAAGCCGCAGCTGGCACGTCGTCTGATCGACACGGCGGTAGCCGGTGGGCTGCCGTGTCGGTGGGTTGCCGGCGACGAGGCCTACGGCGGTGACCCGCATCTGGCCGCGGCCCTGCGCCACCACGAGCTGGGTTACGTCCTCGCGGTCGCCTGCTCGCCACCGGGTCCCCACCGGACTGGGTGTCCAGCGAGCGGACCAGATCGGCGCCGGCCTTCCGACGTGGGCGTGGCAGCGGATCTCCGCAGGCCAGGGGGCGAAAGGGCACCGCTACTACGACTGGGCGTTCGTCACCCTGCCCTTGGCCGTCGACGAGCACGAGGGTCACCATTGGCTGCTGATCCGCCGCAACCGCAGCACCGGCGAGCTGGCCTTCTACCGCTGCTGGTCACCCCAACCGGTTCCGCTGCACCACCTGGTCGCCGTCGCCGGTTGCCCTTCCCCTCGTAACGTGGAGGCCAGAACTTGAGGGATAGAGGTTCATGGCTGAGACGAGACGCCGGT
>NZ_JBHMIR010000027.1:0-82572 GCF_048060285.1 Micromonospora sp. LOL_025
GTGCGACCGGCGGCGGGCCGAGCGGCCGGGGGGCCGGGGGCTTCGCGCCGGGGGCGGGCTCGGGCCGGCTGCGGCGGCCACCGCCCGGGGCGGGCTCGGGCTCGGCGGGCCGGAGGGCCCGCAGGCCACCGCCGGAGGGGCTGAGGCCGGGCAGCGCGCCGCCGGTGGGGGTGCGGCCGGGCGTGTCACCGAGGGGTTCGCCGTGTCGGATCGCGGCGCGGCGCCCGGAGGCGGGGGTGGCGGGCGCGCCGACCCGGTCGTTGAGCGCGCCGACCAGCGCCTGGCAGCCGGCGTCGCAGGCCCGCACGGAGGCGACCGCCTGCCGCACGGTGTCCGCCACGGCGGAGGTGAGGGCGCGGTTGACGGTGGCGCGCCGGGGCGTCTCGCTGATGGCCACCCGCAGGGCGGTCACCGCTGAGGTGAGCTCGTCGGCGTCGGCGACCCCGTCGGCGGCGAGACGCGCCGCGACGGCCTCGGCGGGGACCGGGGCGTCGTCGCCGCGACCCGCGGTGCCGCTGAGCATCCCGGGCTCGGGCAAGGCGTCCAGCACGGCCAGCGAGACCGGCTCGGCCGGGTCCGGGTACGCCCGCAACGCGGCCGGGTAGAGCTCGCGGAGCACCTCCCGCAGCGCGACGGCGGCGGAGTGCCGGCCGCTGGACAGGGCGGCGTGCGCGGCGAGGACCTGCTTGTAGCCGGCGAGGTCCCGGGGGGCGGGGAGGGTGACGGCGGAGAGGGCGCCGGCCTGCAGGGCGCGGGCCAGGCCGACGGCGCGCCGCTCGGCCGGGGGCGACTGCATCTCCTCCAGGGAGTCGTCGTCGGCGAAGCGCTCGGCGAAGTCGTCGACGGAGTCGTCGTCGGCGATCGCCAGTGGACGCCCGGCGGCGCTGAGCAGCGAGGTGACCGTGTGGTCGTCGCTGTCGGCGGCGATGGCCGCACCGCTCGGCCCGCCCGACCGCTCCACGAGCAGCGCGACCAGCTGGGCGTAGCCAGCGGGGTCGTCGCCGATCTCGCAGACATGCAGCAGACGGCCTGCGTCGTCGACCACAGCGGACGTCAGCGTCGAACCGGCCGAGACCGGTCGGTCGGCCGGATCCGCCGAGGCCAGACCGCAGTACACGCGCACGAGCGCCACGGCGTCGTCCTCCTCCCGGGACACAAGGCTTTCACTGCCAGAGACTGATGCTCCCCGTAAAGGGTCAGTCGCGCCAGTCCACCGTCGCAGAGATCTTCCCGACAATGGTGCGCCAACCCAGACTTGCGGTTTGTGCCCCGATTTTCTTCAGTCGGCGCCGACCGAAGAACCCGCCGACGCCGCCGTCGACCGTGGCGCGCAGCGCCTCGTCCAGGTCGTCGAGGCTGGAGCCGGCGGAGAGCATGTCCAGCACCGCGGGCAGCCGCAGCGCGTACGCCAGGTCGCGGGCCACCTCGCCGGCCTCGATGAGCAGCGTCGGGTCCCAGGTGTCGTGCCCGCCGCGGAGGTTCTCCACCACCAGGTCGAGCTCGTAGATGTCCTCGTCGAGCGGCGCGATGTCGGCCGGCTCCACCCGTTCGGACAGTTCATTCCAGCTGTCCAGTTGAGACAGGTCGTTGGGCGCCCCGGAGCGGATGAAACTGACAAGCGACTCGGGCGTCTTGAAGAGCAGCAGCTTCCCGCGGTGGCTGAGGAAGGCCGGCACCTCCTCGTCGCCCGCCTCGTCCTCGTCGTCCTCGTCGGCGGTCGCGGCGTCCTCGTCGTCGGTCGCGTCTCGGCGGCGGCCCTTGGCCTCCTCCTCGTCGCTCTCGGCGAACTCCTGGGCGACCTCCTCGTCGAGGATGACGACGGCCTCGTCGTCGTCATCCTCGTCCGCCTCCGTGACCTGGCGACGGGCCAGGAACGGGTCGTCCTGGTCGCGCTCGGCGACGTCGGTGGGGGTCAGCTCCCGCGCCGGCCGGTAGGCCCGCAGGGTGTAGCCGGTGCCGGCGGGCAGCGCGATCTCCACCGGGTCGATGCGTAGCTCGTCCCAGAGGGCGCGGGCGGCCTCGGCCGAGACGGTTGCGGTGCCGGACTCGGCCGGGGCGTCGGCTTCGGCGAGCTCGGGCTCGTCGGCGTCGGGCCGTTGGGGCGACTGGCGGGCCACGCTGACCTCCGTGTGCTTCGGGTTGCCCACCCGCCGGCGTCCGCCGCCGGCGAGTGACTCTGGGCACATACCCTAGTGGGCGTCTCCGGGAGAGCGTGCCCGCACCCCGGTGGCGGCGCGGGCCGCCGACAAGTAGCGTTGCTACACATGAAGGCCCAGGCGCTGCACGGACACCTCGACGCGCTGCTGCTCGCGGTGCTCGAGCAGGGTTCGCTGCACGGCTACGCGATCATCGAGGCGCTGCGTATCCGCAGCGACGGGCAGCTCGACCTGCCGACCGGCACCATCTATCCCGCGCTGCGCCGGCTGGAGCGGGCCGGCCACGTGGCCAGCACCTGGAGCACCGTCAACGGGCGGGAACGGCGGACGTACCAACTCACCGACGAGGGCCGGCGGGCGCTGGCCGGCGAGCGGTCCGGGTGGCACGAGTTCCGCTCCACCGTCGGCCGGTTCCTCGACACCGACACCCCGCCGGCCGCGCCGGCCTGACCGGGACCGCCGGTGGGTGCCGTCCGGCCGAGAGGGCCACGGCGGCGGAGCCCACCCCGGCGGGGTTCAGCGGGCGGCGAGCAGCCAGGTGCGGGCGGCCCGGCCGAGCCAGAGATAGCCGGCGGCGGCCACCGTCGCACCGATGATCATGGGAGGCCAGGTGAGCGCGGCGTCCCAGAGGCCGATCGACCACGCGAAGAGGGCCGAGCCGGTCAGTACGCCGAGGGCGAGGACCCCGGTGAGGGCCGCCCCCACCGCCCGGTCGGCGGCACCGCCGCGCAGCGCCGACCGGCCGGCCGGCAGCAGCCCCGTCGCGGCCAGCACGAACGCCGCCGCCCAGACCCAGCCCACCGACGCCGACAGCACCTGGTAGCCGGCCGGCGGCGGGGATCCGTCCCAGCTCGACCCCTGCCAGGTGAGGTCGCCCGCGACGAACGCGACCGTGGCGAGCGTGATGACCCGAAGCGACAGCCCGCGCAGCGCACCCGCCGCCAGCTCCGCCTGATAGGCCGGGGCGAGCTGTGCCGGGGAGCCGAACTCGGCCACCGCCCGGCGCTGCGCCTCCGTCGCCGGCAGCCCGTCCGCCCGGTACGCGTCGACGGCGTCCAGCAGCCCGTGCCGTGCCTCGGTCAGCAGGTCGGACTTCAGCCGGCGCGACCCCCGCAGGTGCGCGCCCAGCTCCCGCAGCCGTTCCTCCACCATCGTCGCGTCGTCCTCGCCCCGCATGGCCCCACCCTGTCACGGGCCGGCGCCGGACGTCGTCGGGGACAACCCTGGCCCGACCCGGAACCGGGCGGGCGCGACAGGCCGGGCGGAGGTCAGGGGCGCAGTGCCAGGTACCCGCGTTCGGCCGCCTCCTGGATCAGCCACTGGTCCCGGTACCAGCCGGGGGCGGCGACCAGTTCGGCGTGCCGGCCGCGCTGGGCCACCCGCCCGCCGTCCAGGACCACGATCTCGTCCAGCCCGGCGAGCCCGCTGAGCCGGTGACTGATCAGCAGCACGGAGTGCCCGGCCGGGGTGGCCGCCAGCGCGGAGGCGAGCACCGCGTCGGCGGCGGCCGGGTCGAGCCCTTCGGTCGGCTCGTCGAGCACCAGCACACCCGGCGCCGCGAGCAGCGCCCGGGCCAGCGCGAGCCGCTGCCGCTGACCGCCGGAGAGCTGGCCGCCCTCCTCACCGACCACGGTGTCCCAGCCGTCCGGCTGCTCGCGCACCCAGTCCAGCAGCCCGGCCGCCGCGGTCGCCGCCGCCAGCTCCTCCTCGCCGGCGGCGGGCCGCCCGAGCAGCAGGTTCTCCCGCACCGAGGCGTGGAAGACGTACGCCTCGGCGAGCAGTCCCCCGACGGCGCGCGGCAGGTCGTCGGCCCGGTACGCCGACAGCTCCCGCCCGTCGAGGGTGACCCGTCCGTGCGCGGGGCGCACCGCGCCGGTGAGGACGGCGGCCAGCGTGCTCTTGCCGGCGCCGCTCGGCCCCACCACCGCGACCCGGCCGCCGGGCGGCAGGTCCAGGCTGAACCCGTCCAGGGCGGGCGGGGCGCCCTCCCGGTACCGGACGGTGACCTCCTCGAACCGCACGTCGTACGGCCCGGGGCCGACCTCCGCGCCGCCGGGAGTGGCCGGACCGGCCGGGGCGTCCAGCAGGGCGGCGACCCGGGTCAGGCCGGTCCGCAGCTGGGTCCACTGCCGGGCGGCCCCGACCAGCGCCAGCGCGATTTCGACGGCGGCGAGCGTGCCGACCGCCAGGACGCCGACCAGCACCCCGTCCACGCCGTCGGCGAGCGCGGCGAGCACCACCGCGCCGGCGGTCAGCCCGGCCACCAGCACCCCGGCCGCGTCGACCGCGAAGCCCGTGGCGGCCAGCCGCCGCTCCAACCGGGCCAGCCGTCGGGCCCGTGCCCCGGCCGCCTCCAGCGCGTGCCCGGTGGCGCCGAATGCGGCCAGGTCGGCGGCGCCGTGGGTGAGGTCGACCGCGTCGGTGGCGAGGGCACCGCGCAACGGCGCCAGCTCGGCGGCGGCGCGCCGGGTCAGCGCGGTGGCCAGCGCGGGCAGCGCCACCCCGGCGACCAGCAGCCCGACCGCGAGCACCCCGGCGGCGGCCGGTGACATCAGCGCCGCCCCGCCGACCGCGAGCACGCTGACCAGCGCCGCCGCCGAGGCCGGCACCAGCACCCGCAGCAGCAGGTCCTGGACGGCCTCCACGTCGGAGACGAGCCGGCTCAGCGCGTCGCCGGAGCGCTGCCGTGGCGTCGGGCGGGCGGCGAGGGTGCCGAAGACCCGGGCCCGGACGTCGGTGATCAGCCGTAGCACGGCGTCGTGCCCGGCGAGCCGTTCGGTGTAGCGCAGCACGCCCCGGCTGATCGCCAGCGCCCGGACCGCCACGATCGCCACGGTGAGGCGGTCCAGCGGAGGCTGGCCGGCGGCGCTCATCAGCAGCCAGGTCGCGGTGGCCATCAGGGCGAGGCCGGCGTACTCGGTGGCGGCGGCGAGCAGCCCCGCGCCGAGCAGCCGGTTCAGGTACGGCCGAGCCAGCCGCAGCACGGCCCGCTCGGCGGAGCCGGCGCGGCCCGGCGCGGCCCGGGCGCCGGACGACAGGGGCTCGTCGGTCATCGGGTCGCCTCCCCGGCCGCCGTGGGCGTCAGCTCGGTGACCCGGCCGTCCTCGACGCGCAGGATCCGGTCCGCGTCGGCGAGCAGCGCCGGCCGGTGCGCCACCAGCAGCGCCGTACGCCCGGCCACCAGCCGGCGGGTGGCGTCGAGGACGACCGCCTCGGCGGCGGTGTCCAGCCGGGCGGTCGGCTCGTCGAGCAGCACCACGGGCGCGTCCCGCAGGAACGCGCGGGCCAGCGCGACCCGCTGCCGCTGCCCGCTGGAGAGGCCGTGCCCGCGTTCGCCGAGGACGGTGGCGAGCCCCTCGGGCAGCCCGGCGACCACGTCGTCCAGGGCGGCGTCGCGGACCGCCGTGGCGAGCGCGGCGTCGGGGGTGTCGGGGGCGCCGAGGCGGATGTTGTCGGCCAGCGAGGCGGCGAAGAGGTGGGCCCGCTGCGGCACCCAGGCCACCTGGCGGCGCCAGCCGTCGGCGTCGGCGTCGGCCAGGTCCACCCCGCCCACCGTGACCCGCCCGGCGGTCGGGGTGACGAAGCCGAGCAGCAGGCCGAGCAGGGTGCTCTTGCCGGCGCCGCTCGGCCCGATCACGGCGACGCGCTCGCCCGGCCGGATGGTCAGCGTGACGTCGCGCAGGGCGGTGGTCCGCTCGTACGCCACGGTCACCGCCTCGAACCGGAGCTCGCCGCGACCGTCGGGGACGGCCGCGCCCGCGCCGGGCGGCGGCGCGGGGGCGGCGGCCGACAGCGTCAGCGCCTCGTCCAGCGCGGTGAGCCCCTCCATGCTGGCGTGGAACCGGGCGCCGGCCGCCCGCAGCGGCAGGTACGCCTCGGGGGTGAGCAGCAGCACCAGCAGCGCGGTCTGGAGGGTCAGCCCGCCGCCGAGCAGCCGCACGCCGACCGGCACGGCGACCAGCGCCACCGAGAGGGTGGCCACCAGCTCCAGCACCAGGGCGGACAGGAACGCGATCCGCAGCGTCTTCATGGTCGCGACGCGGTGGCCGTCGGCCATCCGGCGGACCACCTCGGTCTGCGCCCGGGCCCGGCCGAACGCGCGCAGCGTGGGCAGCCCGGCGACCATGTCGAGGAAGTGCCCGCCGAGCAGCGAGAGCCGCCGCCACTGCCGCTCGGTGGCGGCCTGCGCCTGCCAGCCGAGCAGTGCGCCGAAGATCGGGATCAGCGGCAGGGTGACCGCGATGATCAGCGCCGAGCTCCAGTCGGCGACGAAGATCCGGGCCAGTACGGCGAGCGGCACGGTGACGCTGAGCACCAGCTGCGGCAGGTAGCCGGTGAAGTAGGCGTCCAGCGCGTCCAGCCCGCGCCCGGTCAGCGTGGCGAGCTGCCCGGCGCGCTGTCCCGCGACCCAACCGGGGCCGTGCCGGCCGACCGCCGCGAGCAGGTCGGCCCGCAGCGCCGCCTTGACCGTCGCCGCGACCCGCGCCGACACCGTGCCCTGCGCCCAGACCAGCAGCGAGCGGGCGGCCACCGCGGCCGCGAAGCCGGCCAGCGCGGGCCGGTCCAGTCGTCCTTCGAACGCGGTCGCCAGCAGCGCGGCCAGCGCCGTGGCCTGCGCGACGACCAGCCCCGCGGCCAGCACGCCGAGCAGCGCGAGCACGGCGAGGTCGCGTCGGGCCCCCGGGACCCGACGCAGCAGACGCGGGTCGAAGGGACGGCGGTTCACCAGTACACCGGTGCCCTGCCGTCGGTCCGTCCCCGGAACACCCACCAGCACATCGCCTGAAAGCCTAGTAGGGCCGGCAGGAGCGGCAGCGTCACCCAGCCCAGCAGCCGCAGCGTGGGTGTGCTCGCCGCCGCGTCGGCCACGGTCAGTGACGCGCCCGGGTCGACCGTGGAGACGAGCGCGTAGGGCCAGATGGTCGTGCCGGCCAGCGCCACCGGCAGCGCCAGGGACGCGCAGGTGGCGGCGAAGGCCAGCCCCGGCCGCCGCCGGGCGAGCGCCGCCCGGGCCGTCAGCAGCGCCGCGACCAGCAACGACAGCAGCAGTACGCCCACCATCGGCTGCTGTGTGGCGGCGCGTACGTCGGCGGAGAGCAGGCCGAGGACGGTGGCCGCGCCGACGGTGGCCAGCGCCACCGGGACGAGCCTGGCGGCCAGCCGCCCGACCGGCGCGGCGTCGGCGGCGGGCAGCCGGAGCGTGAGGAAGGTCGCACCGTGCAGCGCGACCAGCGCGACGACGGCGAGCCCGGCGGCGGCCACGAACGGGGTGAAGAGGTGGGTCACCCCGGCGACGTGGCCGTCGGCGCGCAGCGGTACGCCCTGGAGCAGCCCGGCGAGCACGGCGCCCCAGCCGAGCGCGGCGAGCACGCTGCCGACGACCACGACCCGGTCCCACCACGCGCGGGCGCGCTGCCCGTCGGGGCGGCTGCGCAGCTGCACGCCGGCGGTCACCAGGACGACCCCGGTCAACGCGCCGAGCACGGCCGGGTAGAAGCCGGAGAGCAGCTCCCCCTCCAGCACCGGGAAGGCGCCGAACAGGATGCCGACGGCGGCCACCAGCCAGACCTCGTTGCCGAGGAAGAACGGGCCGACCGCGTTGAGCGCGGCGCGGCGGCGGGCGGGGTCGGCGCCCCGGGCGAGCAGCAGGCCGACGCCGTAGTCGTAGCCGCCGAGCACCAGGTAGACGGCGAAGAAGAGGCCGAGCAGGGCGTACCAGGCGAGTTCCACGGTCGTCTCCTCAGGCGAAGGCGGGCTCGGGGTGGGGGTCGGCCGGCGGCTGGTCCGGTTGCCGGCCCAGGGCCGGGTCGTGCGCTCCCCGGGCGGCGTGCCGGGCCAGCAGCACCCAGTTGGTGACGGCGAGGGCGCCGAGCAGCAGGCTGAAGCCGATCAGCGAGGTGAGCATCAGCCAGGGGCTGACCGGCGACACCGCCTGGTCCACGGGCAGCAGCCCGTACGCGGCCCAGGGCTGGCGGCCGACCTCGCGGGCGATCCAGCCGAGGATCATCGCGACGAACGGCAGCGGCAGGGCGAACTGGAGGATCCACAGCGGGACGCGCAGCCGGATCACCCAGTCCCGCCAGAGCAGCGGGAGCATCAGCCAGAGCAGGCCGAGGGTGAAGCCTATAAGGATCATGAAACCGAGGCCGACGTTGGCGAGGGCCGGCGGGGTGTAGTCGCCGGGGCCGAACCGGGCGGTCCAGTCGGCGATCAGCGGCGCGGCGGCGGGGTCGTCGCCGAACTTGGTGGGCTGCACGTCGCTGATCGCGAAGAACTGGGCGAAGCCGAAGCCCTGCACGAAGAAGATCGCCACCGCCGAGGTGATCAGGCCGATGCGTAGCCCCTTGCGGTGCAGCGCGAAGTCGTCGGTGCGCCGGACCAGGTGCCACGCGCTGACCGCCGCCATCAGCATTCCGCCGACGAGCAGCGCCGCCGTGACGACGTGCCCGAGGGCCACGCGGAAGGTGGGGTTGTCCAGCAGCGCGGAGAAGTCGGTGAGGTGCGCGACCCCGTCGCGTACCTCGTAGCCGACCGGGTTCTGCAACCAGGAGTTCGCCACCATGATCCAGAACGCCGAGGCGTACGCGGTGATCGCGACGCCCCAGAGCAGGGCGAGGTGGACGCCCCGACGCAGCCGGTGCCAGCCGAAGATCCACATGCCGAGGAACGTCGACTCCAGGAAGAAGGCGACAAGCGTCTCGATGGCCAGCGGCGCGCCGAAGACGTTGCCGACGTAGCGCGACAGCCCGCTCCAGTTCAGCCCGAACTGGAACTCCATCACGATGCCGGTGGCGATGCCGAGCACGTAGTTGATGACGTAGAGCTGGCCCCAGTAGCGGGTCAGCCGCTCGTAGACCGGCTTGTTCGTGATCACCCAGGCGGTCTGGAGACCGACCAGCAGGGTCACGAGGCCTAGGGTCACCGCCACGAAGAGGAAGTGGATCGAGGTGGTGGTGGCGAACTGCAGGCGGGCGAGGAGCAGGGTGTCCATGGCCGGCTCTCCGTACGGTTGGCTCACTTGTCGTAGCGAGCCTACACGTAGGTTCTCTACACATGACTACTATGGCCCGTCGTAGACGATGCTACGACGAGTTGTAGTAGCTGTGGGGGAGGATGGGGCGCCGGGCGGGTCGCGGTCGCGGGCGGTCCGGTCCCAGCATGTCCGCACGCGATCCACGCGTCGGTAACTCCACCGTGCGGGGAGGGGCGCTCGCGGGCGCGGCGCTGCGCCGGCACGGATACGGCCCGCCGCCGGGGCAGCGGCCGGTGGGCCGCCCGGTCAGCTCAGGAAGAGGGAGACCGGCAGGGCGGCCACGGTGGTCGCCACGGCCAGCGCGGCGGCCCCGAGCAGCCGGGGCGGCCGGTCGGCGACCAGGAGCCGCTGCACCCGGACGTCGAGGTCCCGGTCGCCCAGCCCGAGCGTGCCGGCCGGAGTGACCCGGTTGCCGGCCGCGGCGAACCGGCGCAGCGCACCGGCCAGCGGGGCGTCGGCGTGCGCCTCCCGGGCCTTGTCGTCGGCCCGCATCTCGACCAGCAGGGCGACCCGGTCGTGCGCCTCACGGACCCAGGCGAACCAGGGCAGCGCCCGGCTGAGCGCGGTGAACGGCAGCAGCACCAGGTCGTGCCGTTCCTGGGCGTGCGCACGCTCGTGGGCGAGCACGGCCGCCAGCTCGGCGCTGTCCAGCAGGTCGAGCGTGCCCGCGCTGACCACCACCCGGGGCCTCATCCCGGGCAGGCAGTACGCCGCCGCGCTCGGGTGGTCGAGCACCAGCGCCCCGGGCACCGTCGGGTCCCGGCGGGCGACCAGGGCGAGCAGGTCCCGGTGCCGGCGCTGGGCGCGTACGGTGCCGTGGATGCTGCGCACGGTCGTGGTCAGCAGGACCGCGCCGATGCCGAAGCCCACCCCGACGGCGGCCAGGTGCGGCGCGCCCAGCCCGACGGGCAGGGTGCCGTGGGCGAGGTCGGTGGCGAGGGCGACCAGCGCGCTGCCGGTCGGGCGGTCGTACGCGGACAGGCCCAGCGCCATCGGCACGCCCATGGCGGAGAGCCCGAGGGCCAGCCCGACGGCCTGCCAGCAGACGATCGCGACCCGGGGACTGCGCCAGGTCCAGGTGGAGCGGGCCAGCACCTGCGCGGTCAGCCAGCAGGCCAGCATCGACGCGGCGAAGTGCAGGGCGTACGCCACGACCGCCGCCCTACCGGTCCGCTGCCTTGTCGGCCCGGGGCGGTCGGCCGACCCCGTCGACCGACGGCGCCTCGACGCGACCGGTCAGCGCGTCCCCGTCGTGCCCGACCCCTTCGGCCTCGGCTCCGAGGGCGGCGCGCAGCACCTCGGCCTCGGTGCCGGTCACCGAGCGGGCGAAGCGCACCAGCGCGGCGTCCCGGCTGCCCCCGAGGTCGAGGGCGTCGAGCATGAGCTGGGCGATGTACTGCTCGCGGCTGGCGGCGGCCCGGTAACGCCAGGCCCGCCCCTCCCGCTCGCGCTGCACCATGTCCTTGCCGGCGAGCCGGTCCAGCACGGTCATCACCGTCGTGTACGCCAGCTCGCGGCCGTCCAACGCGTCGGCGACCTCGCGCACGGTGATCCCGTCCGACGTGCCCGGGACCGAGTCCCACAAGACGTCCATCACCGCACGTTCGAGATCACCAAGCCGAGTCACGCCGCAATCCTACCCCCGGTAGTAGATCTGCCCCGCCCCGCACCACAGCGGCCCACCCGAGGCAGCACACCTGAGCTGAGCTTTCCCACGGACCTGTCCGCGGACGGACAGAGATCCTCACACCCCCTTGGGGTGCCAGACCGTCTTCGTCTCCAGCAGCGTGGTCATCCGGGTGATGCCCGGGTCGGCGGACCAGTCGTGGTCCGCCGGGGCCGGCCGGAGCACCCGCTTGAGGTTCTGCGCCGCCTTGATCTCCAGCTCCGTCGCCAGTTCGGCGTCGGCCACCCCGGTCAGGTCGATGGCGTTGACGTCCATGTGGGCGGCCAGCGCCGGCACGGTCTCGGTGATCCGGCCGGTGAGCAGGTTGACCACGCCGCCGGGCAGGTCGGAGGTGGCGAGCACCTCCGCCAGGGTCACCGCCGCCAGGGGCTGCGTCGGCGAGGTCGCCACCACCACCGTGTTACCGGTGACGATCGCCGGGGCGATCACGCTGACCAGGCCGAGCAGCGCCGGGGACTCGGGGGCGACCACGGCCACCACGCCGGTCGGCTCGGGCGCCGACAGGTTGAAGTACGGCCCGGCGACCGGGTTGGCGCCGCCGTACACCTGGGGGAGCTTGTCGGACCAACCGGCGTACCAGACCCAGCGGTCCACGGCCGCGTCGACCTCGTCGCCGGGCACGCCGAGGGCGACGAACTGCTCGCGCCGGCCCTCCAGCATCTCGGCGACCCGGTAGAGGATCTGACCCCGGTTGTACGCGGTCGCCCCGGCCCAGCCCTTGACGGCGGCGCGGGCGGCGACGACGGCGTCCCGCGCGTCCTTGCGGGAGGCCAGCGACACGTTGGAGTCCTGCACGAGATACGACCGTCCCGACTCGCTGCGCGGGAACTTCCCGCCGATGAAGAGCTTGTACGTCTTGCGTACCGCGACCCGCTCAGACATTGAGGTAGCCCTCCAGCCCGTGCCGGCCGCCCTCGCGACCGTAGCCCGACTCCTTGTAGCCGCCGAACGGCGAGGTGGGGTCGAACTTGTTGAACGTGTTGGCCCAGACGACGCCGGCGCGCAGCCGGTCGGCCATCCACAGGATCCGGGAGCCCTTGTCGGTCCAGATCCCGGCCGACAGCCCGTACGGCGTGTTGTTGGCCTTCTCGACGGCCTCGGCCGGGGTGCGGAACGTCAGCACGGACAGCACCGGGCCGAAGATCTCCTCGCGGGCGATCCGGTGCGCCTGGGTGACCCCGGTGAAGATCGTCGGCGCGAACCAGAAGCCGCGCTCCGGCAGCTCGCACGGCGGCGACCAGCGCTCGGCGCCCTCGGCGGACCCGGCGTCGGACAGCTCCCGGATCCGGGCCAGCTGCGCGGCCGAGTTGATCGCGCCGATGTCGGTGTTCTTGTCCAGCGGGTCGCCGACGCGCAGCTGGGCCATCCGCCGCTTCAGCGACTCCAGCACCCGGTCGGCGACGTTCTCCTGGATCAGCAGCCGGGAGCCGGCGCAGCAGACGTGCCCCTGGTTGAAGAAGATCCCGTTGACGATGCCCTCGACCGCCTGGTCGACGGGGGCGTCGTCGAAGACGATGTTGGCCGCCTTGCCGCCCAGCTCCAGGGTGAGCTTCTTCCGGGTGCCGGCCACGGCGCGGGCGATGGCCCGGCCCACCTCGGTCGAGCCGGTGAAGGCGACCTTGTCCACGCCCTGGTGCTCGACCAGCGCGCGGCCGGTCTCGCCGGCGCCCGTGACGATGTTGACCACGCCGGCGGGCAGGTCGGCCTGCTGGCAGATCTCGGCGAAGAGCAGCGCGGTCAGCGGGGTCGTCTCGGCCGGCTTCAGCACCACCGTGTTGCCGGCGGCGAGCGCAGGGGCGATCTTCCACGCCAGCATCAGCAGCGGGAAGTTCCACGGGATGACCTGCGCGGCCACGCCCAGCGGCCTCGGCTCGGGACCGAAGCCGGCGTACGGGAGCTTGTCGGCCCAGCCGGCGTAGTAGAAGAAGTGCGCGGCGACCAGGGGCAGGTCGACGTCGCGTGACTCCTTGATCGGCTTGCCGTTGTCCAGGGACTCCAGCACGGCCAGCTCGCGGGAGCGCTCCTGGATGATCCGGGCGATCCGGAAGAGGTACTTGGCCCGGTCCCGGCCCGACATCGGGCCCCAGACCTTCTCGTACGCCTGCCGGGCGGCGCGGACGGCGCGGTCCACGTCCTGCGCGCCGGCCTCGGCGACCTCGGCGAGCACCTCCTCGGAGGCGGGGTTGACCGTCTTGAACGTGCCGCCGTCGGTGGGGTCGACGAACTCACCGTCGACGAAGAGCCCGTAGGAGGCCTTGAGGTCCACCACCGAGCGGGACTCGGGGGCGGGTGCGTATTCGAACATCGGCTCTCAGTCCAGGGTGAAGTAGTCGGGACCGGAGTAGGTGCCGGTCGTCAGCTTGGTGCGCTGCATGAGTAGGTCGTTGAGCAGGCTGGACGCGCCGAACCGGAACCAGTCCGGGTCCAGCCAGTCCGGGCCGACGGTCTCGTTGACCATCACCAGGTACTTGATCGCGTCCTTGGTGGTCTTGATGCCGCCGGCCGGCTTCACGCCGACCTGCCGCCCGGTGGCGGCCCGGAAGTCGCGCACCGCCTCCAGCATCACCAGGGTCACCGGCGGGGTGGCCGCGACCGGGACCTTGCCGGTGGAGGTCTTGATGAAGTCGCCGCCGGCCAGCATCGCCAGCCAGGAGGCGCGCCGCACGTTGTCGTACGTGGCCAGCTCGCCGGTCTCCAGGATGACCTTGAGGTGGGCGTCGCCGCAGGCCTCCTTGGTGGCCACGATCTCGTCGTAGACCTCCTGGTAGCGGCCCGCGAGGAAGGCGCCCCGGTTGATCACCATGTCGATCTCGTCGGCGCCGGCCGCCACGGCGGCCCGGGTGTCGGCGAGCTTGACCTCCAGCGGGGCCTGGCCCGACGGGAAGGCGGTCGCCACGCTGGCCAGGTGCACACCGCTTCCGCGCAGCACCTCGGCCACGTGGGGCACCATCGAGGGGTAGACGCAGACCGCGCCCACGTGCGGGCAGGACGGGTCGGCCGGATCGGGGCGCAGCGCCTTGGCCGCGAGGGCCCGCACCTTGCCCGGGGTGTCCGCCCCTTCGAGGGTGGTCAGGTCGACCATCCGGATCGCCAGGTCGATGGCCTGGGCCTTGGCGGTGGTCTTGATGGAGCGGGTGCCGAGCTGTGCCGCCCGCTGCTCCGCGCCGACCTGGTCCACGCCGGGCAGGCCGTGCAGGAAGGTCCGCAGAGCGGTCTCGGATCGTCCCAACTCGGAGAGCTCCGACCGGGCCGACGTCGCTGTCGCCGTCATGCCCCGAAGTCTACGCACCCGGCCGAGGGGTGATCTTGGTCACGGTGCCGTCGGCGGCACGGTGGTGAGCGACGTCGCCGTCCCGCCTCACCCGCAGTGCCGGGGCGGGCGGACCGGTAGGTTGAGCGATCGTGGACGTACACGTCATTGACCATCCGCTCGCCCAGTCGCGGCTGACCGCCATGCGGGACGCGCGCACCGACTCCTCCTCGTTCCGGGCGGCGCTGCACGAACTCACCACCATGCTGGTGTACGAGGCCGCGCGCTCGTTCCCCGTCGAGAAGTACCCGGTGCAGACCCCCGTCACCGGCACCGAGGGCACCCGGCTGGCCAACCCGCCGCTGCTCGTGCCGGTGCTGCGGGCCGGCCTGGGCATGGCCGACGCCGCGCTCGGCCTGCTGCCGGAGTCCTCGATGGGCTTCGTCGGCCTGGCTCGCGACGAGGAGACGTACGAACCGCGCGCCTACATGGAGTCGCTGCCGCGCGACCTCAGCGGCCTGCCGGTGCTGGTGCTGGACCCGATGCTCGCCACCGGCGGCTCGCTGGAGCACTGCTGCCGGCTGCTGGCCGACCGCGGCTGCACCGACATCACCGTGCTCTGCGTGCTCGCCGCGCCCGTCGGCATCGAGCGGCTGGAGCGCTCCGGCCTGCCGCTGCGCCTGGTCACCGCCTCGATCGACGAGGGGCTCAACGACCGCATGTTCATCGTGCCGGGCCTCGGCGACGCCGGCGACCGCCAGTTCGGTGGCATGCCCCGCTTCTGAGGTCCGCCGTGCGGCTGCGCGTGAATCCGTGCGCGAGTCCGTGCGCGGGATGCGCGCAGCCGCTACCGTCTCCGGCCATGACTGGTGTTGCGCTCGCCGAAGAGCTGCTTCTCCTCGCGTACGACGACGAGACCGGCAAGGCGACCATGCCGCGGATCAGCCTCGACCTGGGGATGGCCGCCGCGGTGCTGATCGAACTGGCCCTGGCCGGCCGGATCGTGTACTCCGAGGGGTCCCTGACGGTGGTCGACCCGACCCCCACCGGCGAGCCGCTCGTCGACGGGGTCCTCGCCCGCATGGCCGCCGACACGCCGCACAGCCCCTCGTCCTGGGTGCAGCGGCTGCGGCACGGCCTGCGCGACAAGATCCTCGGCGACCTGTGCGCCCAGGGCGTCGTGCGCGACGTCGACGAGACCGAGCTGGGCTTCATCCACGTGCACCGCTACCCGACGGTGGACCCCGCCGTCGAGGCGGACACCCGACGCCGGCTCGCCGAGGCGCTGGCCAGCGGGGAACTGCCCGACGAGCGGACGGCGGCCCTGGCGACCCTGGTCGCGGTGCTGCGGATGGAGCCGGCGCTCGGCTTGGCCGGTGACGCGGCGCGGGAGGCCCGGCAGCGGCTGGAGGAGATCGCCGGCGGCGCCGGCTTCTCCGGCACCGTCAGCCTGGACGACTCCGTGGTCCGCCCCTCGGTCGGCCTCGTCGTGGCCGCGCTGGGCAGAGCCGTCGACGCCGCCCTGGGCCCCCGCCGCTGACCCACCCCGGCTGCACCCACCCACCCACCCACCCGGCCCCACCCACCCACCCGGCCCCCGCCCCCGACATCCCGTCGATCATGAGGTTGGCGGGCCGGGGAAGCGCTTACCGGCGCCGCTAACCTCATGATCAACGTGGCGGGGGTGGGTGGGGTTGGTGGTCAGAGGCCCAGGGCGTTGGCCATCTCGGTGCGGAGGGTGGCGACCGCCTCCCCTGCGCGGGTGCGGGCCGCGGCGACGTCGCCGTCCGCCACCGGCTCCACCACCTCCAGGTACGCCTTGAGCTTCGGCTCGGTGCCCGAGGGGCGGATCACCACCCGGGCGGCGCCGGTACGCAGGATCACCACGTCCGCCTCGGGGAGCAGGTCCTGCGCCTCGGTGACCGGCTGCCCGAGCAGCGTCGTCGGGGTGGCGGCCCGGATCCGGGCCATCGCGGCGGCGATCTCCCGCAGGTCGTCCACCCGCACCGAGAGCTGGTCGGTGTGGTGCACGCCGAACTCGGCGGCCAGCTCGTCCAGCCGGTCGGTCAGGGTGCGGCCCCGGGCCTTGAGCCCGGCGGCCAGCTCCGCCACGGTCAGCGCGGCGGTGATGCCGTCCTTGTCGCGTACGTGCTCGGGGGCGACGCAGTAGCCGAGCGCCTCCTCGTAGCCGAAGACCAGCGGCTCGGCCCCGCCGCCGGCGCGGACGATCCACTTGAACCCGGTCAGCGTCTCGTCGTACGGCATGCCGCGGGCGGCACACATCGCCCGCAGCAGGGACGACGACACGATCGTGGTGGCGTACAGGCCGGTCACGCCGCGCCGCATGAGGTGGTCGGCGAGCAGCACGCCCACCTCGTCGCCGCGCAGCATCCGCCAGCCGGGCGGGTTCCCGTCGGGCTGGGCCGGGCCGGCGACCTCCGCCCCCGTGCTCGCCGCCGGACCGGTGTCCCGGACGGCCACCGCGCAGCGGTCCGCGTCCGGGTCGTTGGCGATGGCGATGTCCGCGCCGGTCGCCTCGGCCAGCGCGACCAGCCGGTCCACGGCCCCCGGCTCCTCGGGGTTGGGGAAGGAGACGGTCGGGAACGCCGGGTCCGGCTCGGCCTGCTCGGGCACCACACCGGGCACGGGGAAACCCGCCCGGGCGAACGCCGCGGTGAGCACCGCCGCACCCACCCCGTGCAGCGGCGTGTACGCCACCGCCAGGTCGCGCGACCCGTCCGGGTCGATCACGGCGGTGGCCCGCTCCACGTAGGAGGCCACCAGGTCGTCGCCGAGCACCTGCCCGGCCGGTCCGAGCGGCACCTCGGCCAGCGGCCCCACCGACCGGATCGCGGCCTCGATGCCGGCGTCCGCCGGCGGCACGATCTGGGCGCCCGCGCCCAGCGTCCCGCCCAGTTCCGCGCCGAGGTAGACCTTGTAGCCGTTGTCCTGCGGCGGGTTGTGGCTGGCGGTCACCATCACCCCGGCCACCGCCCCGAGGTGGCGCACCGCGTAGGCGAGCACGGGGGTGGGCAGCGGGCGGGGCAGCAGCAGCGCCGGACGTCCCGCGCCGGTGGCGACCTGGGCGGTCCGCTCGGCGAACTGCCGGGAGCCGTGCCGGGCGTCGTACCCGATCACCAGCGGGCCGGTGCCGCCCTGGGCGGCGAGCCAGTCGACCAGCCCGGCGGCGGCCCGGGTGACCACCGCGAGGTTCATCCCGTTGGGGCCGGCGCGCAGCGGGCCGCGCAACCCGGCGGTGCCGAAGGTCAGCGGGCCGGCGAACCGGTCGGCCAGCTCCGGGGCGCTCGCCGGCAGGCGGTCGAGCACCGCCCGCAGCTCCTCCCGGCTGGCCGGGTCGGGATCGTCGTCGAGCCAGCGCCGCGCTTGCTCGCGAATGTCGTCGATGTCAGTGGTTTCCGCCGGCATGTCTCTTGATAGCACGCCGGCGGATCACCACCGCGCTTCCCCCGGGGCTCAGCCGGCCTCGGTGAGCTGGAACGACTTGACCATCTCGTCGAAGATCGGCCGGCTGTCGGCGAACTTCGCGTCGGTCGAGGTGAGATAGAACGAGTAGACCTTGCCCTCGTGGACCACGCCGCGCCACACGCCGTGCCGCTTGGCCTCGCCCTCGCCGCAGGTGTACTCGAACTCGGCCGCCGACTTGCCGACCCACTGCACCTCGTTCATGGCGAGCTGGGCGTACGGCTTCGCGCAGGACTTGGAGCGGTTCTTCAGACCGTCCTCGGCGACCTCGGCCCAGCGCATCGAGTTGGTGCGGAAGTCCTCGACCAGAATCCGGACCTTGCGGCCCTCGTCCTCCGGGTCGACGTAGTCCACCCAGTTGCCGGCGCTCTTGATCTCCCAGCCCTGCGGCACCATGACCCGCACGCCCTTGCCGGCGTGCTCCTTCATCTCGGGTACGCCGGCGGCCGGGGCCGACGAGGTCGGTGCGGCCTGCGGGACGGTCGGCGCCGGGTCGTCGCCGCCGGTGAACAGGACGACCGCCCCGATCAGCAGCAGCACGGCCAGGCCGCCCGCGGCGGCGAGCTGCACCTTGCGCGGCCAGCCCTTGACCGTGCCGACGAGCTGGTTGCCGACGGCGCCGACCCGGCCGCCGATGCCGCCGCCCGAGCCGCTCGGGGCGGGCGCGGTGGCGGGAGTCGCCCACGCCTGCCCGGTGCCCGGCACCGACCACTGGCCGCCGCCGTACGTCCCGCCGAGGTGCTGCGTCGCCTCGGGCGGCGGTGCGCCGAAGACGGGAGTTCCGGCGCTCACCCGCTGGGTGGCCTCCGGCGGGGTGCCGAAGGTGGGCGGGCCCGCCTTCACCCGCTGGGTCGCCTCGGTCGGGCCGCTGAAGCCGACCAGGCCGGCGGCGTTGGTCCGCAGCTGCTGGGTGGCGTCCGATCCGCCGGACGCCATCCGCTGGGTCGTCTCGGCGCCGCCGTAGGTGCGGCCGGCCGGCGTGGACCCGCTCGGCGCCGGCATCGCGCCGGTGGGGGTGTGCAGTGGCCCGGCCAGGGCGTCGGCGCTGGTGTCCTCCATCGCGGCGGGGCTGGCGGGGAGCGCGGCCTGCGCGGGCCGCTCGCCCCGGCGCAGCGCCGCCAGCCGGTCGGTGAGCGACTCGCCGGGATTGAGCATCGCCCGCCCGCCGATCTGCCCGCTCGGCTTCGGCTCCTCGGGCGCAGCGGCCGGCGGGGTCGGCACGGGCCGCTGCACCGGTACCACCGAGTAGGGATCGGTCACCGAGTTCACCGCGGCGGCGTTGCTGGTCAGCGGGCCGGCGAGCAGCTCGCGCAGCATGGCCCGGGCGGTGTGCACGTCGAGGCGGCGGGCCGGGTCCTTCTCCAGCAGGCCCATCAGCACCCGGGCCAGCGGCCCGCTGCGCTGCGGCGGGGCGGGCGGGTCCTCGACCACGGCGTGCATGGTCTCGATCGGGTCGCCCTTGTCGAACGGGGGCCGCCCCTCCACCGCCGTGTAGAGCGTGACGCCCAGCGAGAAGAGGTCGCTCGGCGGGCCGAACTCCTGGCCCATCGCCCGCTCGGGGGAGATGAAGTGCGGCGAGCCGAGCACCATCCCCGGGGTGGTGAGCTGCACGTCGGTGGGCATCCGGGCCACGCCGAAGTCGGTCAGCACGCAGCGCCCGTCGGCGCAGATCAGCACGTTGGCCGGCTTGACGTCGCGGTGCAGCACGCCGATCGCGTGCGCCACCTCCAGCGCGCCGAGCAGCGCGATGCCGATCTTGGCGACCACCCGCTGCGCGACCGGCCCGTCCTCGATCACCATGTCGGCGAGGCTGCGGGCGTCGAGCAGCTCCATCACGATCCACGGCCGGCCGCCCTCGGTGACCACGTCGTAGACCTGGACGACCGCCGGGTGCTGGATCGCGGCGGCGGCGCGGGCCTCGCGCAGGGTGCGCTCGTACATGGCGTCGCGGTCGCTCGGGGCCAACCCCGGGGGCAGGACGACCTCCTTGACGGCCACGTCGCGCCGCAGGAGTGTGTCCGTGGCACGCCAGACCGTGCCCATGCCGCCGTTGCCCACCGCCGAACGCAGCGAGTAACGGCCACCGATCGTCGTGCCGGGCGTCGCGCGTCCGTTGGGGGGACTGACTGGTCCGCCGCTCCACGTCGGGATCTGAGTCACAGAAAAGCCACCGGGGGAATTCGAGGGGGGCTGGGACACAACCCCCCTATCTTGCTGGTTCCGACGCCCGATGCGAAACCCGACGCGGCGGACGTTTACCGAACTGGACAGTACGTACCCGAACGTTCACCTCTCGTCGATGTCCGTCGACCGGTGTGCGGTATCCCTCACCCGCCGACGGCGTCGCGCGTCCTACCATCCGCTAATGAGCGAACCGCGGTCAAGCGAGTCCGGTTTCCCGATCAAGGGCGTCTACACGGCGGCGGACCTTCCGGAGGACCTGGACTCCCGGCTCGGCGGCCCGGGCGAGTTCCCGTACGCGCGCGGGGTCTACCCCACCATGTACACCTCCCGCCCCTGGACCATGCGCCAGTACGCCGGTTTCGGCACCGCCACCGAGTCCAACGCGCGGTACCACCAGTTGTTGCGGGCCGGCACGATGGGCCTCTCCGTGGCCTTCGACCTGCCCACGCAGATGGGCTACGACTCCGACGACCCGATCGCGCACGGCGAGGTGGGCAAGGTCGGGGTGGCCATCGACTCGATCGACGACATGCGGCTGCTCTTCGACGGCATCCCGCTCGACAAGGTCTCGACGTCGATGACCATCAACGCGCCCGGCTCGGTGCTGCTCCTGCTCTACCAGCTGGTGGCCGAGGAGACCGGCGTTCCCGGCTCGGCCCTCAACGGCACGATCCAGAACGACATCCTGAAGGAGTACATCGCCCGCGGGACGTACATCTTCCCGCCGAAGCCCTCGCTGCGGCTGGTCGCCGACACCTTCGGCTACTGCCGCAAGGAGGTGCCGAAGTGGAACACCATCTCCATCTCCGGCTACCACATGGCCGAGGCCGGCGCGTCGCCCGCGCAGGAGATCGCGTTCACCCTGGCCAACGGCGTCGAGTACGTCCGGGCCGCGCTGGAGGCCGGGCTGGCCGTGGACGACTTCGCGCCCCGGCTGTCGTTCTTCTTCGTCGCCCGCACCACCCTGCTGGAGGAGGTGGCCAAGTTCCGGGCCGCCCGCCGCATCTGGGCCCGGGTGATGCGCGACGACTTCGGCGCCAGGAACCCGAAGTCGATGATGCTCCGCTTCCACACCCAGACGGCGGGCGTGCAGCTCACCGCCCAGCAGCCGGAGGTCAACCTGGTCCGGGTGGCGGTGCAGGGTCTCGGCGCGGTGCTCGGCGGCACCCAGTCGCTGCACACCAACAGCTTCGACGAGGCGATCGCGCTGCCCACCGAGAAGGCGGCCCGGCTGGCGCTGCGCACCCAGCAGGTGCTGGCGTACGAGACGGACCTGACCGCCACCGTCGACCCGTTCGCCGGCTCGTACGTGGTGGAGGCGATGACCGCCGAGATCGAGGCGGCGGCGACCGAGCTGATGGAGCGGGTGGCCGACCACGGCTCGGCGGTCGACGCCATCGAGGCGGGCTTCCAGAAGCGGGAGATCGAGCAGTCCGCCTACCGGATCGCGCAGGAGATCGACTCCGGCGAGCGGGTGGTGGTGGGCCTCAACCGGTTCACGGTCGACGAGGAGGAGCCGTACGAGCCGCTGCGGGTCGACCCGACGATCGAGGCGGCGCAGGCCGAGCGGCTGGCCCGGCTGCGTGCCGAGCGCGACGCCGGGACGGTCGAGCGGGGGCTGGCCGAGCTGCGCGCCGCCGCGGAGGGCACCGAGAACGTGCTCTACCCGATGAAGGAGGCGCTGCGGGCCCGCGCCACCGTGGGCGAGGTCTGCGGCACCCTGCGCCAGGTGTGGGGGCTCTACCGCCCGACCGACCGGTTCTGATCACTCCCTCCGACGGCCGTCCGATCTCCCGCCGCGCCGGGGACGGGCGGCCGTCGGCGTCGGGCCCGCACTGTCGGCGGTCCGGGGCAACCAACCGCGGTGGCCTCCGCCTTCTTCGCGGTGGTCGGCTTGGCGTCGGTGGGGTCTCGGTCGCGGTGGGACCGCTCTTCGCCTCCCGCGTCGTAACCGGCCGGTCCACGTGCCGGTAACGACGGACCCACGGGACGTTTTCGCTGGTCGCGGGGGTGCGGGCGGAGCGCGACAGTCGGAGGAGGAGCCGCCGCCGGCCGCCGGCGGCGGACGCGCGGAGCGGGCCCCGGCGACGCCGCCGGAGGGCTCGGCGCGCGGCGGGGAGCGCCGTGGCCCACCGGCCGAGGCGTGTGCCGGACGGGTTCGGGGGTAACCCGACCGGGTGGACGTGGACGCACACGGTGTGCGGTTGGTCGGGGACGGAGCGTGTGACCGTCTCGGGTGCCCGCGGTCGGGGCGTGGTCGGGTAATTGTCGGAGTGTCAGTTCACCTGACCGACTAATGCGACAATTCGGAACGACGGTTCTCGAGATCGACGCCGATTTCGGGGCCGCCGGTCCGGTTACGCGTTGTAGGAGGTGTGGGGCAGATGACGGCGTTCGACCGCGATCTACCTGCTGTCCCGCAGATCTGCGAGCGCTCCGAGCAGGGCATACGTGACGCTGTGCGGTCCGACCACTACCGGAACGAGGTTGCCCAGCGTCACCGTCGGAGGTCTAGGCTGTCTGCTGTTCCTGATGATCCATCCATCTCTAGCGAACGAGAATTCGACGTGACGAGTGCGTTGACGCTGCCCACCGGCAACCAGCTGGCGTCGTCCTGGCTGGAGGCGCCGTCCGGGTCCCAGCCCCTGCCGTTCGAGCTGGACCACCTGCTCGCCCTCCGGGTGCCCGGGCTGATCGCCACCCGTCGCCACCTCCACTCGCACCCGGAGCTCTCCGGCGAGGAGTTCGAGACGGCCGCCCTGATCGCCCGGGAACTCACCCTGGCCGGCCTGAGGCCGCGGCTGCTGCCGAAGGGCAACGGGGTCATCTGCGACATCGACGGCCGCCCCGACGGCCCGGTGGTCGCGCTGCGCGCCGACATCGACGCCCTGCCGCTGACCGACTCGAAGGACGTGCCGTACCGCTCCACGGTGGACGGCGTCTGCCACGCCTGCGGTCACGACGTGCACACCACCGTGATGCTCGGCGTCGGCATGCTGCTGGCCCAGCTCGCCGACCTCGGCGAGCTGCCCGGCCGGGTCCGGCTGATCTTCCAGCCCGCCGAGGAGATCCTGCCCTGCGGCTCGCTGGAGGTCATCGAGGCCGGCGGCCTGGACGACGTGGTGCAGATCTTCGCGCTGCACTGCGACCCGAACCTGCCGGTCGGGCAGATCGGCCTGCGGGTCGGCCCGATCACCGCCGCCGCCGACAACGTCACCGTCCGGCTCACCGGCCCGGGCGGGCACACCGCCCGCCCGCACCTGACCGTCGACCTGGTCGACGCGCTGGGCCGCCTGATCACCGAGGTGCCGGCCCTGGTCAGCCGCCGGGTGCCGGCCAACAGCGGGCTGCTGCTGGTCTTCGGCCACGCCTCGGCCGGCACCCGTTACAACGTCATCCCCTCCGAGGCGTGCGCCTCCGGCACCCTGCGGGTGATGGACCGCGACACCTGGGAGCTGGCCCCCAAGATCGTGGGTCAGGTCGTGCGCGACGTCGTCGCCCCGACCGGTGCCACGGTCGACCTGGAATACCTGCGGGGCCGCCCGCCGGTGTGCAACGACTCCCGGGCCATCCAGGTCCTGACCGGCGCCACCGTCGCCGCGCTCGGGCCGGAGGGCGTCGCCGAGACCCCGCAGAGCATGGGCGGCGAGGACTTCTCCTGGTACCTGGAGTACGTCCCCGGCGCGCTCGCCCGGCTGGGCGTCGGCCGCTCCGGCCCGAACGTGGACCTGCACCGGGCCTCGTTCGACGTGGACGAACGGGCCATCCCGGTCGGCGTACGACTCATGGTCCAGACCGCGCTGCGGGCACTGGCGGCGGCGCGGTAGGCGGCAGCGGCGCGGCCGGTCCGGCCGGCGTCATCGGCCGCGGGGCCGCGCGCCGCCGTCGGCGCAGCACCACCAGCAGCACCGTCAGCGGTACGCCGATCGCCAGCAGCCACGGCAGCACCGCACCCAGCACCGTCAGCAGGATGGTCATGGAGGTCAGGAAGACCTTCCAGCCGCCCTCGAGCCCCACCAGGAAGCCGACCTCGGTCTCCTCGTCGGCGGTGCTCGCGTCCGGGCCGACCAGCGACACGGTGATCGTCGACAGGCTGGTCAGGTCCGCCAGCCGCTCCTTCTTCGCCTCCAGCGAGGCGAGGTCGGCCTCCCGGCGGGACAGCTCGTTCTCCAGCGACACCAGGTCGCTGATCGAGGTGGCCCGGGCCAGCAGCCGACGGGCGCTCTCCACCCGGGCGCGCTGGGTGGTGATCCGCGCGTCCAGGTCGACCACCTGCTCGGTGACGTCCTCCGTGCGGATCTCCCGCCGCTGCTGCCGGCCCAGCTTCGCCAGCTCGTCGACAACGCCGTGGAACTTCGCCGCCGGCACCCGCAGCTCCAGCTCGGCCCGCGCGTCCGCGTCGGCGCTGCGCCGCTGGTCACCGCCGACGAAACCGCCGGCCGCCGTGACCGCGGCGATCGCACTGCGTGCCGCCGCGTCCACATCGTCCACCTGCACGCGCATCGTGCCGGTGTAGATGATGGAGCGCTGGTCGACCCGCAGGTCCGGTGCGCCGGCGCCGCTGCCCTGCTCGGCCTTGCCGCCGCCCTTGTCGGCCGCGTCGCCGGCCCGCTCGGCCGCGCCGCCCGCCTGGTCCGCCGCGCCGCCGGCCCGGTCCCGATCCGCCGGGGCCGCCGCCGGCGCGCTGTCGGCGTTGTCGCCCGCGTCGCTGCCGCAGCCCGCCAGCGCGAGCAGCGCCACCAGCGCGGCGGCCGTCAGTCGTACGCCCCGACGTCGCCGTTCCCGTCCGTCCATCCCGCCTCCATCGTCCTCGCCCCCGTGCGGGGCGATACCTCAGACGTGACGCGCCACCACGCCGGTTCCGGCAGACTGCGCTGAGGACATCACGATTCGATAATCTTGGAGTCACGATGCAGCTCACCAAGTACGCCCACTCCTGCCTGCGGGTGGAGCACGACGGGGGAGTGCTGGTCATCGACCCGGGCGTGTTCAGCGAGGCGGCTGCGCTCGACGGGGCCGACGCGGTGCTGATCACCCACGAGCATCCCGACCACCTCGACGTCGAGGCGGTCACCCGGCAGCTCGACCGGCGCCGGTTCGTCATCCACGGCCCGGCGTCGCTGGCCGGCACCCTGGGCGACGCCGCCGAGGCGCTGGACGCGGTCCGACCCGGACAGTCGTTCACGGCCGCCGGCGTGCCGGTACGCGCCCACGGCGGCCGGCACGCCGTGATCCACCCCGACATCCCGGTGGTCGACAACCTGGCGTACCTGCTGAACGACGTCGTCTACCACCCCGGGGACAGCCTCGTCGTCCCCGAGGACGCGCAGGTCGACACGCTCTTCCTGCCGATCCACGCCCCGTGGACGAAGTTCTCCGAGTCGCTGGACTTCCTCCGGGCGGTCGCCCCACGCCGGGCGTACGCGCTGCACGACGGGCTGCTCAACGACAACGGGCTCAACGTGCTCAACGGCAACTTCGCCCGGCTGTCCGACGTGGAGTACCGCCGGCTCGAGCCGGGCACCCGGGTCGACGCCTGACAGCGATGCCCGGCCCGCCCCGAGAGCTGGTGCACCGGCTCTACACCACCCCGCCGGACAGGTTCGTCGCGATCCGCGCCGAGGCTGTCGCCGAGGCCCGCCGCGCCGGCGACCCGAAGGCCGCCCGGGAGATCGCCCGGCTGCGCCGGCCCACCGTGGCCGCCTGGCTGGTCAACCTGCTCGCCATCCGCCGCCCCGAGTTGGTCGCCGACCTGGCTCAGCTCGCCGAGGCGCTGCGCACCGCCCAACGCGAGCTGCGCGGGCCCCGGCTGCGGGAACTCTCCACCCAGCGGCGGGCGGTCGTCGGCGCGCTCGTCGCGGAGGTGCGTAAGCTGGCGGCCGGGGCCGAGGGGGCCCCGCCGGCCGGGAAGCTGCCGCTGGCGGAGGTGGAGGCCACCCTCAACGCCGCGCTCGCCGACACCGACGTCGCCGAACAGGTCCGCTCCGGCCGGCTGCTGCGGGCCGCCACCTACGCCGGCTTCGGCGAGGTGCCCCGCCCCCAGTTGCGTCTGGTGACCGGTGGGGAGGAGCCGGAGCCGGCGCCCCGGCCCGAGCCGACCGGGAAGCAGCGGGGCGGCACCGACCGGGCCGCGCTCCGCGCCGAGCAGGCGGAACGGGCCGCCCAGGCGGAGCGGGCGCGCCGACGGCGGGCGCTGGAGAAGGAGCTGGCCAAGGCGCGTACCGACCAGGAACGCGCCGAGGCGGAGCTGGCGGGCGCGACGGCGGCCGAGCGCGACGGCGCCGGCGCCCTGGACGCGATCGAGGCGGAACTGGCCGAGCTGGAGCGGCGCCGGGCCGTCGCCGAGCAGGACCTGAGCCGGGCGAGGCTGGCGCGGCGCGGGGCGGAACGGGTGGTGACGGCCGCGCGCCGCCGCGCCGGCGAGGTCGAGGCGGCGGTGGAGGCCCTCGACGCCGAAGAGGGGGATGCCGAGTCGGGCGACGGCGCGGCAGACTGACCCCTGTGGACGGACGGGGAGTGCGCGGATGACGCCGGAACAGGTCGCCGCGGCCAGCAAACCGATCGTGCTGGACCTCGGCGACGTCTTCACCCGCTGCCCCACCACCCTGCGTCGGGCGCGGCTGCTCGGCATCTCCGGCTGGGCGTTCTACGTCACCGGGCGGGCCGGCGCCCTCGGGGACGTCCGCGCCGAGACGGTGGCCGCCGCCCTCGGCTTCCTGGCCCCCGAAGCGGTCGCCGACGGCTGGGACGCGGCCCGGCGGGTCGTCCCGCCGGTCGAGGTGGCCGCCGCCACCCTGGTCGAGTGCTGCCGGTGGGGCGAGGAGCGGCTCGACGCCCTCGCCGGGGTGAGCCGGCTCGCGGCCCTGCTCAGCCGCGCGGTCGACGCCGCGGACGCCAGCGGCATGCCGCTCTTCGCCGCCTGGCGCGCCATGCCGGTGCCGGTCCGGACGGCCGGTGCCCGGGCGGCCGTCGGCCTGCGCCTGCTCCGGGAGTACTTCGCAGGGGCGCACCTGATCGCGGTCCGGGCCAGCGGGATGACCCCGCTGGAGGCCGTGCTCGCCGGGCCGGAGGGGGAGGCGGGCGCGGTCGCCTGCGGCTGGCCGCCGCCGTACCCGCCGGTCGGTCCGCTGGTCCGGCGGCGGCTGTGGGCCGAGGCGGTGACCGACCGGCTGGCCTCGCCGGCGTTCGCGGCGCTCGGCCCGGCCGACGGCGCCGAGCTGGTGGAGCTGCTCACCGCGACCCGGACCCACCTGACCGACCCGGGCTGAGCCGCCGGCACGCGGCCGCCCGGGGTGGCCGGAAAATCGGCGGCGACCCGCCGGCCCGCCTGTCAGGATCGCCTCCGTGACTCTTCCCGCCGGCTGGCACGCCCGCCGCCCCACCCTGGACGACGTACCGGCGATCCTGACGGTGGTGCACGCCGCCGACACCTTCGCCGTCGGCTACCCGGACTTCGACGCCGACGATGTCACGGCCGCGCTGACCGCGCCGTTCTTCGACCCGGCCCGCGACTCGTGGGTCGTCACCGACCCGGGGGACGTGGTGGCGGCCTGGGCGACGCTCGACAATCCGACCGGCGTGGGGCGCGAGTTCGTCGAGGTGTACGTGGAACCGGGGCGGGGCGACGACCTACGGGCGCCACTGCTGGCCCGGCAGCTCGACCGGGTCGCCGAACGTGCCGCCGACCGGGGCGTGCCGGCGCTCACCGTCCGTACGGCCGTCTTCGCCCCAGAGACGCGGTGGGCGACGGAGGTGGCCGAGGCCGGGTTCACCCTGGCCAAGCGGTACGTGCGGATGCGCCGGTCGCTGGCCGGGCTGGCGGCCGAGCCGCCACTCCCGCCCGGGGTGACCCTCCGTCCGCTGCGCGGCGAGGACGAGGCCGACCTGCGCGAGTTCCACCGGATCTTCGACACGGCGTTCCGGGACACCCCGGACTACGAGCCGGTCGGCTTCGAGCAGTGGCGCCAGCGGCTCACCCCGTACGGCACCACCTGGGACGAGTGGTTCATCGCCGAGGTCGACGGCGTGCCGGCCGGCGCGCTCCAGTCCTCGGACCAGGCGCTGGATCAGAACGAGGGCTTCGTACGCAGCCTGTCGGTGCTGCCGCCGTACCGGCGGCGGGGGGTGGGCGCGGCGCTGCTGCTGCGGGCCTTCACCACCTACGCGGCCAAGGGGCGGGAGTCCGCCGGGCTGGGCGTGGACCTGACCAACCCGACCGCCCCGGTGACGCTCTACCGGTCGGTCGGGCTGCGCGAGGTGAGCTGGACCGACATGTACGAGCTGGTCGTGCCGGCCGCCGGTGTGTGATTGACGACGCCGGGCGGGGCCGGATGGGGGCCCCGTCCGGTGCCGGAGCAGAC
Organism: Micromonospora sp. LOL_025; assembly: GCF_048060285.1. Lineage (NCBI taxonomy): Bacteria > Bacillati > Actinomycetota > Actinomycetes > Micromonosporales > Micromonosporaceae > Micromonospora > Micromonospora sp. LOL_025. The sequence continues at coordinate 28,154 of NZ_JBHMIR010000027.1, forward strand.
TGGGGGCCGTGGGATACGCGCTGGGCCGACGGTACGGGCTAGGCCGACGCGGTGCCGGTGGGGCGGGACCGCAGCTCGGTGACGTAGTCGTCCGGTGCGCCCGCCTTCTCGGCGGCGTTCGCGATCTCCGAGAGGTACCACGCCGTGGGCAGCCCGCCCTCGTACCCGTCGAAGACGTAGATCCACGCGGTCACGTCGCCGTCGAGGGTGGAGACGCGCACGTGCAGCTTGCGGTACGTGCCGGCGGTCACCCCCTCGAGCTCGTCGAGCTGGGCGGCGTCGTAGGGGTGGATGTCGTAGATCGCCACGAAGACCCGGTCGCCGGGGGACTCGACGACCGTGCTGACCGCACCCTCCCAGCCGATCACGTTCTCACCCGCGAAGGTGAGCCGCCAGCCTTCCAGCCAGCCGGTGCCCACCATCGGCGAATGCGGACAGTAGGCGCGCATGCGGGCGGGGTCGAGGTTAGAGCCGTAGGCGGCGTGATGACGCACGGCGATGACGATAGCCCGCCCGCGGGGTGGGGGAGAATACGACGGAGCGTGTCGGACGCGTTCGGGAGAAGAAAGTCACTGTGAGCATTGGTCGGGGGCGGGCACGGTGAGCGCGAGGAGTGCAGCGGAGCGGAGCCCCGCAGCCGCGAACGAAAGGATGGCCCTGTGAGCCGGATCGTGATCATCGGCGGTGGACCGGCCGGCTACGAGGCGGCCCTGGTCGCCGCGCAGCTGGACGCTGATGTCACCGTGGTGGAGGCCGAGGGCGCCGGCGGGGCCTGTGTGCTGTCCGACTGCGTACCGTCGAAGACCTTCATCGCCAGCTCCGAGGTGGTGACCGGCTACCGGGACACCGAGGAGTTCGGGGTGCACTCCGACGGGCTGGAGGCGGTCACGGTCGACGCCCGCACGGTGCACGAGCGGGTCAAGCGCCTCGCGCTCGCCCAGTCCGCCGACATCCACGCCAAGCTGGTCAAGGCCGGGGTGACCTTCGTGTCGGGCACCGCCCGGCTCGGCGAGGACACGCTCGGCCACACCCACCGGGTGCTCGTCACCCCGACCGACGGCGGCGGGGAGCAGTCCATCGCCGCGTCGACCGTGCTGGTCGCCACCGGCGCCACCCCGCGCCAGCTGCCCACCGCCGTCCCGGACGGCGAGCGCATCCTGACCTGGCGCCAGGTGTACGACCTGCCGGAGCTGCCCGAGCACCTGATCGTGGTCGGCTCCGGCGTCACCGGCGCGGAGTTCGCCAGCGCCTACCTGGCGATGGGCGTGCAGGTGACCCTGGTCTCCAGCCGCGACCGGGTGATGCCGCACGAGGACGCCGACGCGGCCATGGCCATCGAGCGGGTCTTCCGCAACCGGGGCATGAGCATCCTGAACAACTCCCGGGCGGACGCGGTCCGGCGTACCGCCGACGGGGTGGAGGTCGAGCTCTCCGACGGCCGCAGGGTGGCCGGCTCGCACGCGCTGATCGCGGTCGGCTCCATCCCCAACACCGCCGACCTGGGCCTGGCCGAGTACGGCGTGGCGCTGGCCCGGGGCGGCTACGTCACCGTCGACCGGGTCTCCCGGACCAACGTGCCCGGCATCTACGCGGCCGGCGACTGCACCGGGGTGCTGCCGCTGGCCAGCGTGGCCGCCATGCAGGGTCGGATCGCGATGTGGCACGCGCTCGGCGAGGCGGTCCGGCCGCTGCGGCTGCGTACCGTCGCGGCGAACGTGTTCACCGATCCGGAGCTGGCCACCGTGGGCGTCTCGCAGGACGAGGTCGACGCGGGCAAGGTGCCGGCCCGACAGGTCATGCTGCCGCTGGACGGCAACGCCCGCGCCAAGATGGACGACCTCGCCGACGGCTTCGTCAAGCTCTTCTGCCGCCCGGCCAGCGGGCAGGTGATCGGCGGCGTGGTGGTGGCGCCGAAGGCGAGCGAGCTGATCCTGCCGATCACCATGGCGGTGGAGAACAACCTGACGGTCAACGAGCTGGCCCAGACGATCACGATCTACCCGAGCCTCTCCGGCTCCATCACCGAGGCCGCCCGCCAGCTCATGCTGCACGAACTGGAGTGACCCGCCGGAGCAGGGCGACCGCGACGACGACGAGCACGGCGACCTCGGTGAGGATCAGCAGGCGCTCGACCAGGCCGAGCAGCAGCCGGTCGCCGGGGTAGGCCGACCAGACCATCGCCGCCGCCAGGACCACGCTGGCCGTGGCGAGACCGCGTACCCGGCGGCCGGCGGCCTCCGGCAGGCGTCGGGCGAGCAGCCAGCCGGCGACCGGCAGCGCCAGGAAGGCGACCACCGAGGCGTACCGGTGGACGTAGGCGGCGGTGTCCATGGGCAGGCCCGGCTCGTTCGTCGGCACCACCGCGGCCAGCAGCAGGCCGCCGACCCAGGCGGCCAGGAACGCCTCGGCAGCCCGCCCCGCTCCGGCGGCGGGCGGCCGGTGGACGCGCCACAGGGCGGGCAGGAGCACGGCGGTGGCCGCCGCGAGCACCAGCATGGCGACGTCGATGACGCCGCCCCGGTCGGAGACGGCGTAGTCGCTGACCGTCAGCGTCCACGGGTCCAGGTTCTCGTTCACCTCGACGTGGCCGACCACGGCGAGCAGCGTCGCCAGGGCGATCCCGCCGAGCGCCAGCAGTCCACTGTTCCGGGTTCCGCGCATGGCCCAGCCTGTCCCGGCAGGGACCCCAGGCGGATCCGGGCCGCCCACGGAGATCGGTCCCCGGGACCACCCCTAGGCGGCGCCGGAGCGGCCGGTCACTCCGCCCCGGGCGCGTCCCGCCGCGCCGGGGCGACGATCGGCACCGCGACCGACTCGGCGGCCCGCCGGGCCCCGACGGCGGTCATGGCCCAGCCCGCCGCCGCGAAACCGGCCGCGGCGACCCCCGCGATCAGCGCCAGCCGCCACGCGGACTCGGTGAGCGCCGTCCCGCCGAGGTGCCCGACCAGCCCGCCGTACGTGGCCCAGCCCAGCGCCGCCAGGCCCTCGTAGAGCAGGAAGAGCCGGTACGGGTACCGGCTGCGGCCGGCCGAGAAGCAGGCCGCCATCCGGCCGCCCGGCACGAAGCGGCAGAGCAGGATCACGAGCGGCCCGGGCCGGCGCAGCCCCTGGGTGACCCGGCTGGCGACGCGCCGGGCCCGGCCCCGCTGGGCGTCGCGCGGCGCCCGGCGGTCCGGCGCGCCCCGCCCGAGCAGGTAGCAGGCCAGGTCCCCGACGAAGACGCCGAGCGCGCCGACGGCGATGGTCACCGGCAGGTTCAGCCCGCCGTACACGGTGAGGGCGCCGCCGGTGATCATCACGACCTGGGTGGGGATCACGGGCACGAAGGCGTCCGCGACCAGCAGCGCGAGCAGTGCGAGGTACGCCCAGGCCGGCGATGCGACCTCAGTGAGTAGTTCGGGCACGACTGCCACCTCGCCGGACGGGGCCGATTGCGGGTACCGAGCCTGACGGGTCGTCCGGCGTCACGGGGCAGGGCCCTGGCGCGTGGTGACCACCGACACGGCAGGGCCACCGGACACAACGAGCGGACACCGCCGCAGGTGACGCCTCGGCGCAGCGTCGAGGGTCGGCGGATCGGGACGGCCCGGCGTACCGTTGTCGGCGCGCGGCCCCACGACCGTCGGGTCCCCCGTTCCTGACGGTGCGGCCGCCGCGGGCCGCCGGCAGGTCCCGTGCCGGCGGCCCGCCCCCGTGCCGCGCGGCGTGCCGACCCGTGCTCCCGTCCCCGCCGTCCGGGTGCCGGACCGCCCGGAAAAACCGGCTGCGGTCTCCGCGACCGGGGACGTACCGTCGCCCCATGCGCAGTGCGGTATCCACCACGACGCCGGGAGACCCCGGCGCGCCGTACTGACCTGACCGTCGACGAGGCCCCGGGGCGATCCGCCCCGGGGCCTCGTCGCGTCCGGTGACCGGGTCGCCTCCGGGCCGTACCCGATCAAGGAGCGCGACATGATCGACCACCGCAGGCTCGGCCGGGAGCTGGAGCTGTTCGCTTCCGACCCGCTGGCCGGCGCCGGGCTGCCGCTCTGGCTGCCGGCCGGCGCCGCCGCCCGGCACGCCGTCGAGGAGTACGTCCGCGAGCTGGAACGCCGGGCCGGGTACCGGCACGTGCTCACCCCGCCGCTGGGCAGGCGGGAACTCTTCGAACTCTCCGGCCACCTCAACTACTTCGCCGACGACATGTTCCCGCCGATGGCGCTCTCCGCCGACGACGAGTTCGTGCTGCGCCCGGCGCTCTGCCCGCACCACGCCCTGGTGTTCCGGGCCCGGGGCCGCTCCTACCGGGAGCTGCCGCTGCGGATCGCCGAGCTGGGCGGCATGTACCGCGCCGAGCGCTCGGGGGTGCTCGGCGGGTTGTCCCGGGTGCGGGCCATCTCGCTCAACGACGCGCACAACTTCTGCGCCCTGGAGCAGGTGGGCGAGGAGGTCGTCGAGATCCTCCGGCTGATCCGCGAGGCGCACGCGGCGCTCGGCGTACGGGCTGCGGGGTTTCGGCTGTCGCTGCGCGGGCCGGGGGAGAAGTACGTCGGGGACGACGCCCAGTGGGCGCGGGCGGAGGAGCTGCTCCGCGCCGCGCTCGACGGGGTGGAGTTCACCGAGGCCCCGGGGGAGGCCGCCTTCTACGGCCCGAAGATCGACATTCAGGTGGTGGACGCCGCCGGCCGTGAGTTCACCCTCTCCACCGTCCAGCTCGACTTCGACAAGCCGGAACGGTTCGACCTGTCGTACACCGACGCGTCCGGGGCGCGGCGTCGACCGGTGATGGTGCACCGGAGTCTCGTCGGCAGCATGGAGCGGCTCTTCGCGTACCTGATCGAGGTGCACGAGGGCGCCTTCCCCGCCTGGTACGCCCCGGTGCAGCTGGTGGTGCTGCCCGTCGGGGACGAGCAGGCCGGGGCGGCGGCCCGGCTCGCCCGCGACGCGCTGGCCGCCGGGCTGCGCGTCGAGGTCGACGGGGCCGGTTCGCTGGGCTCCCGCATCCGCGACGCGGCCCGCGCCCGGGTCCCGTACGCCGCCGTCGTCGGCCCCCGCGAGGCGGCCGAGGGCGCGGTCTCGCTGCGGTTGCGCGGCGGCCGGGCCCTGGACCCGATGCCCGCCGCCGACGCCCTCCGGCTCATCGGCGCGGTGGTGGCCGACCGCGGCCCGGCCCTGCTGCCGACCCGCTGAGCCCCCGCCCGGCCCCGACCCCGTCGCCCGCCCGCCCGTCGCCGCCGGCGGCCTCCCCGTCACCGGGACGACCCTTCGAGCGGCGCGGGCTCGGGGTCGGGCCGGAGGCCGGGCCCGGGGGCGGGCTCGGGGTCGGGGTCGGGCTGGAGGGCGGCGGTGAACTGCGACCGGTACAGGCGGTGGTACGCGCCCCGCGCGGCGAGCAGCTCGTCGTGCGTGCCCTGCTCCACGATCCGGCCGTCCTCCATCATCAGGATCAGGTCGGCGTCACGGATGGTGGAGAGCCGGTGCGCGATGACGAAGCTCGTCCGGTCCGACCGCAGCGCCGCCATCGCCCGCTGGAGCAGCACCTCGGTGCGGGTGTCCACCGAGCTGGTCGCCTCGTCCAGGATCAGCAGCGACGGCTCGGCGAGGAAGGCCCGGGCGATCGTGATGAGCTGCTTCTCGCCGGCGCTGACGTTGCTGCCCTCCTCGTCGATCACCGTGTCGTAGCCGTCGGGCAGGCTGCGTACGAACCGGTCCACGAACGTCGCCCGGGCCGCGGCCAGGATCTCCTCCTCGGTCGCCCCGGGGCGGCCGTACGCGATGTTGTCGCGGATGGTGCCCCCGAAGAGCCAGGTCTCCTGGAGCACCATGCCGATCCGGCCGCGCAGGTCGTCGCGGCGCATCGTGGTGACGTCCACCCCGTCGAGCGTGATCCGGCCGGCGTCCAGCTCGTAGAAGCGCATGACCAGGTTGACCAGCGTGGTCTTGCCGGCCCCGGTCGGCCCGACGATGGCGACCGTGTGGCCGGGCTCGGCGACCAGGGAGAGGTCCTCGATCAGCGGCTTGTCGGGGGAGTACCGGAAGGAGACGTTCGCGAACTCGACCCGGCCGTGCGGGTCGCGTACCCGGGCCGGCTCGGCCGGGTCGGGGCTCTGCTCCTCGGCGTCGAGCACGGCGAAGACCCGCTCGGCGGAGGCCACCCCGGACTGGAGCAGGTTCGCCATCGAGGCGACCTGGGTGAGCGGCTGGGTGAACTGCCGCGAGTACTGGATGAACGCCTGCACGTCGCCGAGGCTCATCGACCCGGACGCCACCCGCAGGCCACCGACCACGGCGATCGCCACGTAGCTGAGGTTCCCGACGAACATCATCGCCGGCATGATGATCCCGCTGATGAACTGGGCGCCGAAGCTCGCCCGGAACAGCTCGTCGTTCTTCGCGGTGAAGGCCGCCTCGACCTCGCGCTGCCGGCCGAAGACCTTGACCAGTTCGTGGCCGGTGAACGCCTCCTCGATCTGACCGTTCAGCTCGCCGGTGTGCGCCCACTGGGCGATGAACTGCCGCTGCGACCGCTTGGCGATGGCGGTGGTGACGACCACCGAGACCGGGACCGCGACCAGGGCCACCAGGGCGAGCAGCGGCGAGATCCAGAACATCATGGCGAGCACGCCGACCACGGTGAGCAGCGAGGTGAGCAGCTGGCTCAGCGTCTGCTGGAGGCTCGTCGAGATGTTGTCGATGTCGTTGGTGACCCGGCTGAGCAGCTCGCCCCGGGGCTGCCGGTCGAAGTAGGGCAGCGGCAGCCGGTTCAGTTTCTCCTCCACCTCGGCGCGCAGCCGCAGGACGGTGCGCTGCACCACCCCGTTGAGCAGCCAGCCCTGCCACCACATCAGCAGGCTGCCCGCCAGGTAGAGCCCGAGCGCCAGCAGCAGCACCCGCGCCAGCGCGGCGAAGTCGATGCCCACGCCGGGCACCACGTCCATCCGGGCGAGCATGTCGGCGAAGTTGTCGTTGCCGGCCGCCCGCGCCGCGGCCACCGCCTGGTCGGCGGTGGTGCCCGCCGGCAACTGCCGGCCGATCACCCCGGTGAAGATCAGGTCGGTGGCCCAGCCGAGCACCTTCGGCCCGACCACGCTGAGCCCGACGCTGAGCACCGCCAGCGCGATCACGGCGATGAGCTGGAGGCGCTGCGGGCGAAGCCGGCCCAGCAGCCGCCGGGCCGAGGGCCCGAAGTTCATCGACCGCTCGGCGGGCATCCCGACGCCCGCGTGCGGACCGCCGCGCTGCCCGCCGGCCGGCAGCCGCTTCGGCGTCGCCGCGTCGGCGGCCGGCTTCTGCTGCGGTATGGTGCTCACTCCGTCACCTCGCTCCGCTCGGCGACGGCGCGCCGCGCCGCGCCGCTGTGCCTGACGGTTCGCTCGCTCCGCGCGCTCACGCGACCACCCCCGTGGTGTTCTGCGACGCCACGATCTCGGCGTACGTCGGGCAGGTGAGTAGTAGTTCGTCGTGCCGGCCGATCCCGACCACGCCCCCGTTCTCGAGCACGACGATCTGGTTGGCGCCGACGATGGTGGAGACCCGCTGCGCCACGATCACCACGGCGGCGTCCGCGGTGACGGGGCGCAGCGCCGCCCGCAGCCGCGCGTCCGTGCCGAGGTCGAGCGCGGAGAACGAGTCGTCGAAGAGGTAGATCTCCGGCCGCCGGACCAGGGCCCGCGCGATGGCCAGCCGCTGCCGTTGCCCGCCCGAGACGTTCGTGCCGCCCTGCGCGACCGGCGCCTCCAACCCCTCGGGCATCGCCTCGACGAAGTCCCGCGCCTGGGCGATCTCCAACGCCTCCCAGAGTTCCGCGTCGGTCGCGTCCGGGTTGCCGTAGCGCAGGTTGCTCGCCACCGTCCCGGTGAACAGGTACGGCCGCTGCGGCACCAGCCCGATGCGGCGCCACAGCTCGTCCGGCGCCAGGTCCCGTACGTCGACGCCGTCGACCAGCACCGCGCCGGCGGTCGCGTCGACCAGCCGGGGCACGAGCGACAGCAGGGTGGTCTTGCCCGCGCCGGTGCTGCCGATGACCGCCGTCGTCGTCCCCGGCGTCACCCGGAACGACACGTTGCGCAGCACCGGCTCGGCCGCGCCCGGGTACTGGAACGCGACGTCGCGCAGTTCCAGCTCGCCCTGGGCGGTCACCTCGGTCACGGGGTGGGCGGCGGGCACCACGGAGGAGTCGGTGTCGAGCACCTCGACGATCCGCTCGGCGCAGACCGCCGCCCGCGGCACCATCATCAGCATGAAGGTGGCCATCATGACGGCCATCAGGATCTGCATCAGATACTGGAGGAAGGCGGTGAGGGCGCCGACCTGGATCGCACCGGCGTCCACCCGCTCGGCGCCGAACCAGAGCACCGCGACGCTGGAGACGTTGAGCACCAGCATCACCACCGGGAAGATCAATGCCATCAGGCGGCCGATGCGCAGGGCGGTCGCGGTGAGGTCGGCGTTCGCCGCGGCGAAGCGATCCGTCTCGTACGGCTCCCGGACGAACGCGCGCACCACCCGGATGCCGGTGATCTGCTCGCGCAGCACCCGGTTGACCGTGTCGATGCGGGTCTGCATGAGCCGGAAGCCCGGCACCATCCGCCGGATGATCAGCCACAGGGCGACGGCCAGCACGGGCACGCTGACGAGCATCAGCCAGGAGAGCCCGACGTCCTCGCGCAGCGCCATCACCACGCCGCCGACGCTCATGATGGGCACGGCGACGAGCATCGTGCAGCTCATCAGCACGAGCATCTGCACCTGCTGCACGTCGTTGGTGTTGCGGGTGATCAGCGAGGGCGCGCCGAACCGGGCGACCTCGCGGGCGGAGAAGCGGTTGACGTGCCCGAAGATCGACGACCGGACGTCCCGGCCGAAGGCCATCGCCGTGTGTGCGCCGAGGTAGACGGCCGCGACCGAGCAGACGATCTGGACCAGGCTGACCGCGAGCATCCAGCCGCCGGTGCGCAGGATGTAGCCGGTGTCGCCCCGGGCCACGCCCAGGTCGATGATGTCGGCGTTGAGGCTGGGCAGGTAGAGCGACGCCATCGTGCCGACGAACTGGAGCAGCACCACGGCGGCCAGCGGCCGGTGGTACGGGCGAAGGTGCGTACGCAGCAGCCGGGTCAGCACGCCGGACCCCCTTCCGGGGTACCGTGGTCGCCGTTGCCGATGACTTCGAGGAGGAACTCGCGGATCACCGCCGCCTTCGCCGGATCGGCGTCGACCGAGGTCAGCGGGTGCCCGGAGCGGATCATGGCGGTCAGCGCGTCGATCCGGGCGCGGCCCGCCAGCGTGATCGCGATCTTGACGCTGCGCCGGTCGGCCTCGTCGCGCTGCCGCTCGACGAGGCCGTCGCGTTCGAGGGTGTCGACGATGCCGGTCAGGGTGGCCGGCCGGACGAAACAGTGCTCGGCCACCGTGCGGTGCGGCAGTTCGCCGTGCTCGGCGAGGGTCATCAGGGTGACCATCCCCGCCTGGGTGAGGCCGTGCGCCTCCGCCAGGTAGCGGTTCCACCGCTGTCCGGTGACGTGCCCGGCGACCACGAGCAGTCGCGCTATCGGCACGTCCCGTAGCGTCATCAGTTCCATGGCCGATAGATTAGCGACCTGAACGTCAGGCCCCAAACGAAATAGCGACCGCCACCCCGACGAAGAGGATCTGCTCCGCCGTACGCGGGCCGAGGGGGGGTCGCCGGGCGGCCGGCCAGGGACAGCCCGCGCCGGACCGCCGAGACGTTCGCGGGGAACATGGCCAGCATCAGCAGGGCCAGCCCGGCCGCGGCCCAGCGGGCGGTCGCCGGCACCAGCAGCCCGACCGCGCCCACCAGCTCCAGCACCCCGGTGATGGTGACCAGCAGGTCGGGCCGGGGCAGGCCGGGCGGCACCATCTCGATCATGTCGGCCCGGTAGGCCGGGGCGAAGTGCGCGACACCGGTCACCACGAACATCAGCGCCAGGCCCACCCGCAGCGCCGGGTGCCAGCCGTCGAGGGCGGCCACGCCGACCAGTCCGGCCAGTCGGGCGAGCGCGGTGCCGGCCACGAGTGCGATCAGCGGAGCCATCGGTACCCCCTCGGCAGCAACTTGTCGCCGACAAGATTGCCTCCGAGGTGCCATCTTGTCAACGGCTAGATACGATGGCGGCATGATCGGAACGCGCGGCTACCACCACGGCGACCTGCGTCGCACCCTGCTCGCGGCGGCGGTGCAGGTGATCGAGGAGTCGGGCCCGGCGGCCCTGAGCCTGCGCGACCTGGCCCGCCGGGCGGGCGTCTCGCACGCCGCCCCGGCACACCACTTCGGCGACAAGTCGGGGCTGCTCACCGCCCTCGCCGCCGAGGGCTTCCAGCTGCTGGCCGAGGCGCTGTACGACGCCGGCGGCGACCTGCTCGACCGGGGCGTCGCGTACGTCGACTTCGCGGTCGGCCACCGCGCGCACTTCGAGGTGATGTTCCGGCCGGACCTCTACCGGCCCGACGCGGAGGAGCTGGTGGCGGCCCGCCAGCGCGCCGGGGACGCGCTGCGCTCGGGCGTCGCCGCGCTGCCCGAGCGACGCCCGACGGCGGAGGACCCGCAGGGCGACGCGCTCGCGGCCTGGTCCATCGTGCACGGCTTCGCCACGCTCTGGCTCTCGGGCGCGCTGCCGCCCCGGGTCGGCGACGACCCCCGGGCGGCGGCCCGCGAGGTGATCCACCGCCTCTTCCCGCAGACCTGACGGATCCCCCGCCGCCGGGCACCAGGCCGGGGAAGATCAGGAAGGGCCGTGCGGGCCGGCGGCGGCGGGTGGGCCGCCAGCCGGACGGCGGTGTCACCAGCTGGTGGGCAGCGGCATCCCCTCGGTGTAGCCGGCCGCGCTCTGCACGCCGACCAGGGCCCGCTCGTGGAACTCCGCGAGGTCCCGCGCGCCCGCGTAGGTGAAGGCGCTCCGTACCCCCGCGATGATCTCGTCGATCAGGTCCTCCACGCCCGGCCGGGACGGGTCCAGGTACATCCGCGCCGAGGAGATGCCCTCCTCGAAGACCGCCTTGCGGGCCCGGTCGTACGCGCTGTCGTCGGCCGTCCGCGCGCTGACCGCCCGCGCCGAGGCCATGCCGAAGCTCTCCTTGTAACGCCGGCCGTCGGCGTCGGTGTAGAGGTCGCCGGGGGACTCGTAGGTGCCGGCGAACCAGGAGCCGATCATCACGTTCGAGGCTCCGGCGGCCAGCGCCAGCGCCACGTCGCGGGGGTGTCGCACGCCGCCGTCGGCCCAGACGTGCCGGCCGAGCTGCCGGGCCGCCGCGGCGCAGTCGAGCACGGCGGAGAACTGCGGCCGGCCCACCCCGGTCATCATCCGGGTGGTGCACATCGCGCCGGGACCGACGCCGACCTTGACGATGTCGGCCCCCGCCCGCACGAGGTCGCGTACGCCCTCGGCGGTCACCACGTTGCCCGCCGCGACCGGGACCGCCGGGTCCAGCGCGCGGACCGCCCGCAGTGCGGTGATCATCCGTTCCTGGTGGCCGTGCGCGGTGTCCACCACCAGCGTGTCCACCCCGGCCTCGAGCAGCGCCGCCGCCTTGCCGGTCACGTCGCCGTTGATGCCCACGGCGGCGGCGATCCGCAGCCGGCCCCGGTCGTCCAGCGCCGGCCGGTAGAGGGTCGCCCGCAGCGCGCCCTGCCGGGTCAGCACCCCGACCAGGCGCCCCTCGGCGTCGACCACCGGGGCCAGCCGGCGCCGCCCCGCCGAGAGCCGTTCGAAGCCGGTACGCGGGTCCGCGTCCGCCGGCACGGTGTGCAGCTCCGTCGACATCACGTGCCGGAGCTGGGCGAAGCGGTCCACGCTGACCGTGTCGGCCTCGGTCACCACGCCCACCGGCCGGCTCTCCTCGTCGATGACCACCACGGCGCCGTGCGACCGCTTCGGCAACAGGTGGATCGCGTCGCCGACGGTGTCGGTCGGTCCCAGCGTGATCGCCGTGTCGTGCACCAGGTGCCGCCGCTTGACCCAGGCGACGACGTTCGCCACCACCTCGATGGGGATGTCCTGCGGGATGACCGCGATCGCGCCGCGCCGGGCGACCGTCTCGGCCATCCGACGGCCGGACACCGCCGTCATGTTCGACACGACGAGCGGGATGGTGGTGCCCGTGCCGTCGGTGGTGGCCAGGTCGACGTCGAGCCGGGAACCCACCTCGGAACGGACGGGCGCCATGAAGACGTCGTTGTAGGTCAGGTCGTGCGCGGGGACCGCGCCGTGAAGGAACCGCACGTCGCCATCATTCCCGCCCGCCGGCGTCCGCGCCCCCGGTGGTAGCCGAAAACACCCCGACTGGCAGGTCGGCGCCGTCAGTCGAGCAGCAGGGTGGCCGCGACCGCCACCATCACGACGGCCACCGTGCCGTCGATGATCCGCCAGGCCACCGGGCGGGCCAGCACGGGCGCGAGCCGGTGGGCGGCGGCGCCGAGGGCCGTGAACCAGACCGCGCTGGCCAGCACGGCGCCCGCGCCGAAGACCCAGTGGTGCGGGTGCTGGCGGGCCACCCCGCCGAGCAGGAGGACGGTGTCGAGGTACACGTGCGGGTTGAGGTAGGTGAACGCGAGGCAGGCCAGCAGCGTCGCCCCGAGCGTGGCCGGCGGCCGGTCGGCGGGGGAGAGCGCGCCGGGGCGCAGCGCGCGGCGGGCGGCCAGCGCGGCGTACCCGAGCAGGAACGCGGCGCCGAACCACCGGACGGCGGTGAGGGCGGCGGGGTGCTCCGCCGTCGCGCCGCCCATGCCGGCGATGCCGAGCGCGATGAGCAGCGCGTCGGACGCGGCGCAGATGGCGACGACCGGCAGGACGTGCTCGCGGCGCAGGCCCTGCCGCAGGACGAAGGCGTTCTGCGCGCCGATGGCGGCGATCAGCGCGATGGCGAGGGAGAAGCCGGCAACGGCGGAGCCGGCCACGGAACCGCTGAGGATGTCGGGCACGAGCCGAGGCTACGAGCCCCATCCGATGCAGCCCAGCTAAAGATTCTCATGGCGGATAAGCTCTGCTTCATCATGCTCGACACCACGCAGCTCCGGACCTTCGCCGCAGTGGTCCGCGAGGGCAGCTTCGAGGCGGCGGCGCGGTCCCTGCACGTCACCCCCTCGGCCGTCAGCCAGCGCCTCAAGGCGCTGGAGCAGTCCGTCGGTCAGGTGCTCGTCCGGCGGACGAAGCCGTGCCGGGCCACCGACGCGGGCCGGCCGCTGCTGCGGCTCGCCGGGCAGGTGGCCCTGCTGGAACGGGAGGCGCTGGCCGCCGCCCGGCCCGCCGTCGGCGGGTCCGCACCCACCCGGGTGACGGTCGTGGCGAACGGGGACTCGCTGGGCACCTGGTTCGTCGGCGCGCTGGCGCGACTGCCCACCGAGCTGGCGCTCCTGTTCGACGTCCGCCGGGACGACGAGGACCACACGGCGGAGCTGATCCGCGACGGCACGGCGATGGCGGCCGTGACCGCGCAGCGCGAGGCCGTGCAGGGCTGCCGGGTGGAGCGGCTGGGCGCCATGCGGTACGTCGCCCTGGCCGAGACCGGGTTCGCATCCCGCCACTTCCCCGACGGTCTCACCGAGGCCGCCCTCGCGTCGGCGCCGATGCTGGCGTTCGACCGCAAGGACCAGCTCCAGCAGCGCTTCGCCCGCACCGTGACCCGGCGCCGGCTCGACCCGCCGATCCACTACGTCCCGTCCTTCGACGGCTTCAACGAGGCGGTACGGCTCGGGCTCGGCTGGGGGATGGTCCCGGAACGGATCGCCCACGCCGACATCGCCGCCGGACGCTGCGTCGACCTCGGGGCCGGGCGGCACCTGGACCGCCCGTTGTACTGGCAGCACTGGCGGGTGGACTCCACCACCCTGGACGCGTTGACGGCCGCCGTCCGGGCGGTGGCCGGCGCCGAGCTGCGCTGACTGCGCACCTCAAGCCGCGCTGAGGTCGAGGGCCAGATCGGGGCCGCGCCGGGGGCCGGGCCGGCCCAGGGTTGCGCCGAGGCCGGGGCCGGCCCTGAGCCGCGCCGAGGCGGGTCCGCCTCGGCCGCGCCGAGACCGGAGGCCGCGCGCCCGGGGCGCGGGTCAGGCGATGGTGCAGATCGCCGCGCCGGCGGTGATGACGGCGCCGACCTCGGCCGCGAGGCCGCTGACCGTGCCCGCCTTGTGGGCGTGCAGCGGCTGCTCCATCTTCATCGCCTCCAGCACCACGACCAGGTCACCCTCGGCGACGGTGTCGCCGTCGGCCACCGCGATCTTGACGATGGTGCCCTGCATCGGGGAGGTGAGCGCGTCGCCGCTGACCGCGACGCCGGCCTTGGCCCCGCCGCCGCGACGGGCCGGCTTGCGCGCGGCGGGCGCGGCAGTGGCCGTACCCCCGCCGAGGCCGGCGGGGAGGCTGACCTCCAGCCGCTTGCCGCCGACCTCGACCACGACGGTCTCGCGCTCGGCCGGCGCCTCGGCGGGGCCGGCGGCGGCGGTGAACGGCGGGACGGTGTTGTCGAACCCGGTCTCGATCCACCGCGTGTGCACGGTGAACGGCTCGGCGGTGAACGCCTCGTCCCGGACCACCAGCCGGTGGAACGGCAGCGCGGTGGCCATGCCCTCGACGACCATCTCGTCCAGGGCGCGGCGGGCCCGCTCCAGCGCCTCGGTACGCGTCTCGCCGGTGACGATCACCTTGGCCAGCAGCGAGTCGAAGTTGCCGCCGATCACGTCGCCGGCGGAGATGCCGGTGTCGACCCGGACGCCGGGGCCGGTGGGCAGCCGCAGCGCGGTGACCGTGCCGGGGGCGGGCAGGAAGTTGCGGCCCGGGTCCTCGCCGTTGATCCGGAACTCGATGGAGTGCCCGCGCGGCGTCGGGTCCTCGGTGAACCGCAGCTTCTCGCCGTCGGCGATCCGGAACTGCTCGCGGACCAGGTCGATGCCGGCGGTCTCCTCGGTGACCGGGTGCTCGACCTGGAGGCGGGTGTTGACCTCCAGGAAGGAGATGGTGCCGTCGGCGCCGACCAGGTATTCCACCGTGCCGGCGCCGTGGTAGCCCGCCTCCCGGCAGATGGCCTTGGCGCTGTCGTGGATCTGGGCCCGCTGCGCGTCGGTGAGGAACGGCGCGGGAGCCTCCTCGACCAGCTTCTGGTGCCGGCGCTGGAGCGAGCAGTCCCGGGTGCCGACCACGATCACGTTGCCGTGCCGGTCGGCCAGCACCTGCGCCTCGACGTGACGCGGCTGGTCCAGGTAGCGCTCGACGAAGCACTCGCCCCGGCCGAACGCGGCGACCGCCTCGCGGGTGGCCGACTCGAACAGGTGCGGGATCTCCTCCATGGTGCGGGCCACCTTGAGCCCGCGCCCGCCGCCGCCGAAGGCGGCCTTGATGGCGACCGGCAGGCCGTGGTCGACCGCGAACGCCAACACCTCGTCGGGGCCGCCGACCGGGTCGGGGGTGCCCGGCACCAGGGGCGCGCCGGCGCGCTGGGCGATGTGCCGGGCGGTGACCTTGTCGCCGAGGTCCCGGATCGCCTGCGGGGTGGGGCCGATCCAGGTCAGCCCGGCGTCGATGACGGCCTGGGCGAAGTCGGCGTTCTCCGAGAGGAAGCCGTAGCCGGGGTGGACCGCGTCGGCGTCGGCCTTCGCGGCGACCTCCAGCAGCTTGTCGATGCGCAGGTACGTCTCGGTGGCGGTGTCCCCGCCGAGGGCGTACGCCTCGTCGGCCAGCGTGGCGTGCAGGGCGTCCCGGTCGGAGTCCGCGTAGACGGCGACGCTGCCCAGGCCGGCGTCGCGACAGGCGCGGATGACGCGGACGGCGATCTCGCCGCGGTTGGCGATGAGTACCTTGCGCACGCTGCTGGCTCCTCCCGGAGGGTCACTGACCGGGAGTGTATCGGCCACCGTGGCGGCCCTAACGATCGCTCAGTGTGGGATGCCGCACTGTTCACCGCGCCCTAGTCAAATTTGCTTATTACGCTCATCCGGTGTCTGCCACGCGAATGATGATCCTCGGCCTGGTGCGCTGGATGCAGCCCGTGCACGGCTACGACGTACGCCGCGAGCTGCTCAGTTGGAGCGCCGACAGGTGGGCGAACGTGCAGCCCGGGTCGATCTACCACGCCCTGCGCAAGCTGACTCAGGAAGGGCTGCTGCGCGAGGTGGCCACCGAGCAGGTGGGCGCCCGTCCGGCCCGCACCACGTACGAGGTGACGCCGAAGGGCGAGGAGGAGTTCGAGTCGCTGCTGCGGGGCCTGTGGTGGCAGCTGCACGAGCCGCCGGATCCGTTCACGGCGGCGTTCTCCTTCCTGCCCGCGATGCCGCGCGACGAGGCGGCGGCCGCCCTGCGCAACCGGGCGAACCTGCTGCGCGCCGGTGTCGAGTGGATGCGTACGTCGTTGAGTTCTGACTGGATGCGTTCGACCAAGCCGGTGCACGTGGGGTGGATGTTCGAGCTCTGGACGGCCCGGTCCGAGGCGGAGATCTCCTGGTGCGAGCGGATCGCGGAACGGATCGAGTCGGGGGTGTCGTACCTGCCCGAGGGGCTGGAGCGGGCGGAGGGATGGCAGGGCTGGGAGGAGCGGCTGCCGCCCCGACCCACGGAATACGAATAATCAACGTTGACCATAAGAGCTATATCGCGTTAGCCTGCCCCGGGACGCCACGGGGGAGCATGCCGTCCGGCGTCGTCTCCGAGGGACAGACAGGTGGCCGGTGGCACCGGCCCGGACGACCAGGAGCAGAGATGATCGAGACCAGAGGGTTGCGGAAGTCGTTCCGCTCCCGAGAGGGTCGCCAGACGAAGACCGTCGACGCGGTGCGCGGCGTCGACCTGAAGGTCGCCGAGGGGAGATCTTCGGTTTCCTCGGCCCCAACGGCGCCGGCAAGACCACCACCCTGCGGATGCTGGCCACGCTCATCGAGCCGGACGGCGGCGAGGCCACCGTCGCCGGGGCCGACCTGCGCAAGGACCCGGCCGAGGTGCGCCGCCGCATCGGCTACGTCGCCCAGGGCGGCAGCACCTGGGACGAGTCCACCGCCCGGGAGGAGCTCGTCCTGCACGCCCGGATGTACGGCATCGGCAAGGCCGACGCGCACCGGCGGGCCACCCGCGCCCTCGACGCCTTCCAGCTCACCGAGTACGCCGACCGCAAGTGCAAGACCTACTCCGGCGGCCAGCGCCGGCGGGTGGAGATCGCCCTCGGCATCATCCACGAGCCGAGCATCGTCTTCCTGGACGAGCCGACGACCGGCCTCGACCCGCAGAGCCGGGCGCACATGTGGGACGAGATCCGCCGGCTGCGGGCCGACGGGATGACCGTCTTCATCACCACCCACTACCTGGAGGAGGCCGACGCGCTCTGCGACCGGATCGCGATCATGGATCACGGCGAGGTGGTCGCGGAGGGCACCCCGACGGAGCTGAAGCGCGAGATCTCCGGCGACGTCGTGCTGGTCGGGCTCGACGCGGCGGCCACCCCGCAGGCCGCGCAACTGCTCGACGGCGAGCCGTACGTCAACAAGCTGGAGACCGTCGAGGAGGGCGGGCTGCGGCTCTACGTCGACGAGGGCGCCACCGCCATCCCGCAGATCCTGCGCCGCGTCGACACCGCCGGCCTCGGGCTCAACTCCATCGAGCTGCACCGGCCCAGCCTCGACGACGTCTTCCTCACCAAGACCGGCCGCTCGCTGCGCGAGTCCTGATCCCGACCGGAGAGCCTCATGAAACTCGCCCGTGACACCTGGCTGATCTTCCAGCGCCAGCTCCAGCTGCTGCTGCGCAACCCCGTCTGGGTCTTCGTCGGCGTCTTCCAGCCGGTGATGTACCTGCTGCTCTTCGCCCCGCTGCTCAAGCCGGCGCTGAACGCGCCCACCCAGGCGGAGGCCTACAAGATCTTCGTACCCGGCCTGCTGGTGCTGCTGGCCATCTTCGGCGGCCTGTTCCAGGGCTTCGGCCTGATCGCCGAGCTGCGCGCCGG
This sequence comes from Micromonospora sp. LOL_025, assembly GCF_048060285.1. Classification (NCBI taxonomy): domain Bacteria; kingdom Bacillati; phylum Actinomycetota; class Actinomycetes; order Micromonosporales; family Micromonosporaceae; genus Micromonospora; species Micromonospora sp. LOL_025. Next base: position 46,064 of record NZ_JBHMIR010000027.1, read on the forward strand.
GGTCATCGAACGCTCCCGGGTCACCCCGGTCAGCCGCCTCGCCCTGCTGCTCGGCCGCTCGCTGCGCGACGTGGTGTCGCTCATCGTGCAAGCGGTCATCATCACCCTGCTCGCGCTCCTGTTCGACCTGCGCGTCTCCCTCGTCGACCTGCTGCTTGCGTACCTCATGCTCGCCCTGATCGCGCTGATGACCTCGGCCGTCTCCTACGGCATCGCGCTCAAGGTCAAGAGCGAGGACGCGCTGGCCCCGCTGATGAACACCGTGGCGCAGCCCGTGCTGCTGCTCTCCGGCATCCTGCTGCCGCTGACCTTCGCCCCTGGCTGGCTCCAGGGCATCGCCGAGTGGAACCCGTTCTCCTGGGCGGTCGACGGCACCCGGGCCCTCTTCGCCGGCGAACTCGGCGACGACAAGGTCTGGCAGGGGCTCGGCATCATCGCGATCCTCGCCGCCGCCGGCGTCTTCTGGGCCGCCCGGCAGTTCGCGCGCAGCGTCCGCTGAGCGGGAGCCTCCCTACCTGACGGGGAGAGTTGCCTCTCACCAGGGGCGGGGCGCCGGCCCGACGCTTGTAGCGTGAGGCCGGTGCCCCGCCTCACCCGTGACCGGCTCACCTGGCTGACCTACGCCCAGCTCGGGCTCTGGGGCTTCTTCCTCTACGGCTTCGGGCCGGTCGTACCGCTGCTCCGCGACGAACAGGGCACCTCGGCCGCCGTCGCCGGCCTGCACAGCACCGGCATCGCCGTCGGCGCGCTGGCCGGCGGGGCGCTCTTCGCACCCCTGGCCCGGCGCCTCGGCCGTGGCCGAGCCATCTGGATCGGGCTGGCGGGCGTGGCGGCCGGCGTCGCCGCCCTGGGCGTCGTCCGCGCCCTGCCCGCCACGATCACCGCCGTCGCCGTGATCGCCACCTTCGGCATGCTGGTGATCAGCGGCGTGTCCGTGGTGCTCACCGACCGGCACGGCGCCGGCGCACCGGCGGCGCTGACCGAGGCCAACGCCGTCTGCGCCGGCGCCGGCATCCTCGCCCCGCTGGTCATCGGCGCCAGCGTGGACGCCGGGTGGGGCTGGCGACCGGCGATGGCCGTCGAGGTCTGCCTGATCGCGCTGGTCGCGCTCGCCGCCGTGACCTTCCGCGTACGCCTGCCGCGGCCCGCCCCCGCTGCCGCGGCTCCCGGCGGGCCTCCCACCGCCCCGGCCCCCGGCTCCGCTACTCCCGCCTCCTCGGCTCGCGGCCCTTTGGCCTCCGGCTCTCTGGCCTCCGGTTCCTCGCCTCCCGGGTCCTCGGCTCCCGGTTTCTCGGCACTCGCCTCCTCGGCTCCTGGCGACGTCGCCTCGGGGGCCGACGCCGGCCGACGCCTGCCGGCGGCGTACTGGATCGCCTGGGTGCTGATGGCGGTCACCGGCTCGATCGAGGTCTGCCTGTCGCTCTGGACAGCCGACGTGCTCCGCTCGCACGCCGGGATGGCGGCCGGCGGGGCCTCGGCCGCCGTCGCCGCGATCGTCTGCGGCATGTTCGTGGGCCGGGTCGTCGGGGGCCGGTTCGCCCTGCGGTACCGGCCCGTGCCGCTGCTGCTGGCCGCGCTGGGCGTGTCCCTGGCCGGGTTCGCGCTCTTCTGGATCGCGCCCGTCGGCTGGCTCGCCGTCACCGGCCTGGTCGTCCTCGGCCTCGGCAACGCCCTGCACTACCCGCTGGCGATCTCGATCGCGCTCGCCGTCGCCGGGCCGGCCGCGGACCGGGCGGCCGGCTATGCGTCGTACTCGATGGGGGTCGGCTTCGGGATCGCGCCGGTCGCGCTCGGCTGGGTGGCCGACGGCGTCGGACCGCACCTGGCCTTCCTGCTGCTACCGGCCTTCATCGCGGCGGCTGCGCTGCTCGCCGCCCGTCTGGGCCGCGCCCTGTGCCCGGCCGGCGAACCCGCCCCCACCACCCCCGCGACGACGAACGCCTAGTCACTGACAGACCGGCCTGCCCGGCCCCTGCCTACCCACCGAGCGCCGTTCCGTTCCCCGAGACCTGTCTGGAAAGGTCCCTGCCTGCCCGCCGATTGGCGTCTCCCCGCGATCTTGGTAGGAAACGGCCCTCATAGGGGCCGTTTCCTACCAAGATCGCGCGGGGCAGTCCTGCCCGGTCAGGTCAGTGCACTCGGGCCAGGGTGAGGCCGTCGGCGATCGGGAGCATCACCGCGTCCACCCGGACGTCGGCGAGCACCTCGTCGTTGAACGCCGCGATGGCCCGGTCGTCGGCGTTCTGCGGGGCGATCACCCGACCGCCGCGCAGCACGTTGTCGACCGCGATCACCCCGCCGGGACGCATCCGGGGCACCAGCTCCGCCCAGTAGATCGGGTAACCGGTCTTGTCGGCGTCGATGAACGCGAAGTCCAGGTGGCGCTCGTGGGGCAGCTCGCGCAGCGTGTCGCCGGCCGGGCCGATCCGCAGCTCGATCCGGTCGTCCACACCGGCGCGGGCCCAGTACCGCCGGGCGATGCCGGTGAACTCCTCAGAGATGTCGAAGCAGGTCAGCCGCCCGCCCTCGGGCAGTCCCCGGGCGATAGCCAGCGACGAGAGGCCGGTGAACGTGCCCACCTCGACGGCCTGCCGTACCCCGAGCAGTCGGGTGAGGAAGGTCAGGAAGGCGGCCTGCTCCGGTGCGACCTGCATCTGCGCGTCGTTCGGCAGGGCCGCGCGGGTCTCCTCGGCCAGGTCCCGCATGATCTCGTCCGGCGGCGCACCGTGCCCGACCAGGTACGCGTGCAGCTCCGACGTGAGCGGGATCGACTTGGTGGTCATGAACGGACGCTAGCCGAGCGGCTCGACCGTCTGGTTGCCGGGCGCGACCTTCGTCCACAGATCGGTGATCCGCAGGTCCAACTCGGCGAGGAGGCGGCGCAGCGTCGGCAGGGAGAGCCCGATGACCGTGCTCGGATCACCCTCGATCCGCTCCACGAACGGCCCGCCCAGCCCGTCGATCGTGAAGGCGCCCGCCACGGCCAGCGGCTCGCCCGTACCCACGTACGTGGCGATCTCGTCGTCGCCGACGTCGGCGAAGTGCACGACCGTGGAGGCGACCGCCTCGGCCCGCCGCCCCGCCTCGACGTCGATCAGGCAGTGCCCGCTGTGCAGCACGCCGCTGCGCCCGCGCATCCGCTCCCAGCGCCGGGTGGCGTCGGCCGCGTCGTCCGGCTTGCCGAGGATCTCCCCGTCGAAGGCCAGCACCGAGTCGCACCCGATCACCAACGTCCGCTGGTCGTCGGCCGGCCGCAGCCGGGTGAGCACCGCCTGCGCCTTCATCCGGGCCAGTTCCAGGCAGAGCTCCTCGGCCCGCTCGGTGACCACGAGGGACTCGTCGACGCCGCTGACCAGCACGTCCGGTTCGATCCCGGCAGCCTGGAGAATCTTGCGGCGGGCAGGGCTCGCCGACGCGAGCACGAGGCGGGGCGGCATGGATTTCGGCACGTCGCCGACGTTACCGGCTGACCGGGACGACGACGTCTCGGGTGGGACGTGTCGACCCTTGCCCCGCCCGTCTCAGTCGTCCGGGTGCTCAGCGACTGATGCGGGGCGGCGGGTCGTCGCCACGACGACGCCGACGGGCGATGAACGTCCACGCGCCGCCGGCTGCCACGATCACGCCGAGGGTGACCAGGCCGCGGGTCGTCGCCCCACCGTTTCCGTCACCCGCCGGCTCCGCTACCGCCGTGGTGGTCGAGGTGGTCTGGGTAGGCGCGCTCGCCGTCGCCGAGCCAAAGCCCAGCGGCGGTACGTCAGCCGTCAACGCCGCCACCAGATCGATGACCCCGTGGCCGTACTCGTCGTCCCGTCCCGGGGGTCCCTTGTCGGTCGCGGTGGCGGTGAGCCTGTGCGCCACCTCGGAGGCAGGCAGGTACGGGTACTTGGACCGAATCAACGCTGCCGCCCCAGCGACGATGGCAGTGGCCCCCGAAGTTCCGGTGCCCTTGCGGTACTTGCTGTCAACACTGGTGCTGTAGATATCGACTGCGGGAGCAACCACGTCGATCTCCGGTCCGGTGACTGACACTGAGGCTCGTTGGCCGAGCCGATCAACCCCGCCCACGGCAATTGCGCCAGGGTAGGAGGCGGGGAATCCGACATGTTGGCTCAAGGGCTTATTGCCTGCTGCGGCGACAACGACAATGTCCGCGCGGGTTGCGGCCTCGATCGCCGCATGTAAACGGATATCTGCTGCTCCTGCTGCTGAAATGCTGATTACTTTGACGTTTTGCGTTATTGCGTAGTTGATCGCATCTGCCAAATGGTGACTGGTGCCTCCGTGGTCGTTGATTTTTACCCGTATGGGAAGGATCTTCGCCTTTGGTGCGACGCCAAGGGCGCCTAGTTTGCCAGCATGCCCGTGAGCGGCGATTAGACCTGCCATGCCAGTTCCGTGGCTGTTTTGGTCTTGTCGGCCGTCGCCGCTACCCCCAGCAACAATATCTGTGCCTCGGCGCAGATTGCGCGCAAGATCGGGGTGTGGATGAACGCCTGTGTCTGGCACCGCAACCGTTACGCCTTCGCCTTGAGTAATTCTGTGCGCTTCGGCGGTTCTGAGAAAGTCTAGGTGCCACTGGTCCCCCCGGATTCGATCAACGCCCTGCGGGCTCGCGGCGCTACGGCTAGACCACGCATGCGAGGTAGTTGACGGCAGGAGTGTTACAGTCAGAGTGAACAGCGCCAAGGCGGCTTGGATGGTCCGAGTTCTCAACGGTTGAAGCCAATAGCCGGACCTGGGTCGATGGGGCCATCTTCGTCCGGGGCGCGGACTACCGGGCTTACGCCTCGGTCCACTTCCCATGGGTGGTCCGGATCCCAGCGTCGCGACTCCTCGTCACTGCCGTCGTGCCGCCCTGCCCTGCCCGGCATTCCGCCTGCGCGGGCAGTGCCCATGCCGGGTGCTCCACCGATTGGCGGTATGCCCTGCACCGCGCTGAAGTTGCGGCCAGCCCCGGGGCGGGAGCCTGCGCCCCCGGTCGGAGCGGTGCCTGCGCCCCCGCCACCGATTACTCCACCAATCGGGTTAACCCGACGTTGCTGTGCGCCACTGCCACTCGATGGTCCAAATCCCATTCCGGGGGTTCCGCCGATCAGACCACCTGGTGGCATGGGCCGGGGCGATCCCGATGGCGTGGCAGGCGGGAGCCCGCCAATGGCTCCGTTGGCCGGCCGGCCGCTAGGGCCAGGCTGACCGATCGGCAATCCAGAGATCCCGTGCCCAGGCCGCACGCTTGGCGGCATAGCAGGCATCGGTCCACTGCCGGAACCAGTGGGGAGGCCGGGTGGAGTTGCACCTGGCATCGCGGGATTGATTGGAGAAGGCGCTAGACCGGGTTTGACCCCGCCGAGGACAGGCCCGACGCTACGGGGGGTTGGCGGGGAGACCTGTCGCGCGTTCGTAGTCGGCCGGGAAACGGACGAAGTAGTCGTACTCGACAACGGCACGGGAACGACGGGCGGAATCACCGGAGCGGCTGAAACGGCGCCCCCGTACACATCGGAGTTGGGCTGATCCGCCTCAGGTGAAGGCTTAGGCCTGGGCGGAGGCTGGCGGAGCATTACTTGGGCGTGTTGGAGTTCGCCGCTGAGGCCGTACATGATGCCGCGCGCCTGGACGTTGAGGCGTTCGAGGTCGGCGTCCGTCACCGGGCGATCGGGGACCCGGCTGCCCATGGCCGCCTTCGGGTCGGCGAGCGTCGCGTCGTACGTCTGCTTCTCCAGGACCTTGACGGCGTACGTCTCGTAGATCTTCTTCAGTTCTGACCGGGTGGCGCTGATGGCCTGCGTGGCGGCGGAGAGCGCGGTGTAGTTGGCGCTGGCGGCGTCGTGCGTGCGCTGCACCTTGTCGATCAGCTCGTCCAGCTCGCGGACGTATGCCCGGGCGGCCTCGTTGGTCTCCGGGGGCCAGGCCTCGGCCAGCCCTTTGCGGTATTCCTGGAGCCGGCTCAGGTGGGTCCGGGCGAGGTCGCAGACCTTGCGCCAGCCGGCGACCTGCTTCCAGTGGTTGGTGGTGTCGTGGTCCTGGAGGCAGGCCCACATGCTGGCGACGTCCATGAGCCGCCAGTCGGTGAGGGCGGACGTGCGGCCGCCGGTGCCCCGTTCGATCATGGCAGCACCACCGGCCCCTGCCCTCGCCCCTGCCCCGGCGCGGGCTCCGGGCCGGTGGGATCGGGCAGCACCGGCGGCGCGCCGCGAGGCGCGGTGGCGGTCGGGTTGGCGAGGGCCCGTTCGACGTCGGCCACGCGGGCGGCGGCGAAGGCGTCCGTTCCGGTGTAGCGGGTGGCGACGGTGCCAGCGGCGACGGCCAGGTGGCCGGTGACGTCGCGGACGCCCCAGACCATGTCGGCGGTGGCCTGCTGGGTCTCGTGGTGCACGCGCAGGAAGTCGACCAGCTCGATGAACGCGTCGGCCGGGTTGGGCACCGGCGCCGTCATGTCCTCGGCGATGTACGACAGGTGCGGGGCGTAGTTGCGTTCCACCTCGGCCTGGAGCTTGTCGGCGAACTCGCGGAGCTGGCGGATGTCGGCCTCGATGCCGCCGTAGCCGCGGAGCCAGGACGCTGGACCGTCCTCCTCGGGGATCATCGGCCCTCCCTGCCTGTCACTGCGTCGTTTCCCTGAGTGAGGTTAATAGGTCCCCGGGGCTGTCGGCAGCCCCGCCCCGGCACGCGCCGGCCACCCCACGGGTGCGCAGGGGCGCCGAGCTGCGGTGATCCGTACGGGAAAAGGTCAGCGGGGCAGGCCGGACGCCCGCCAGGCGCCGGGGCCGGCGGCCGGCGCCGCGACGGGCCGGGCGGAGCGCGCCCAGGCGGACGCGGCGACCGGAGGGGCCGCGGCGACCGGGCGGGACCGTACGACGATCGCGCCCACCAGCGCGGCCAGTTCCTCGGCGGTGGGGACCCCGCGGACGACCCGGAACAGCGGCTCTTCGGCAGACATGGCGCCAGCGTACGCGTCGGAGAGGTTGACCTGAACCGCACAGTGGCGTGCCGGCGGTGTGAGCGTCGTCGGCTCCGGGTACCGTCTGGGCGATGTCGAACGCGCTGCCCCAACTCGTCGCTGACCGATACCGGCTCCTCTCGCCGCTCGGTCAGGGCGGCATGGGGCGGGTGTGGAAGGCGCGCGACGAGGTGCTGCACCGGGACGTGGCGATCAAGGAACTCGTCCCGCCGCCCAGCCTCACCGACGAGGAGCGCCGCGAGATGCGGGAGCGCTCGCTGCGTGAGGCCCGGGCCATCGCCCGGCTCAACCACATCAACGTGGTCCGCATCTTCGACGTGCTGCGCACCGATGGCGACCCGTGGATCGTCATGGAGTACGTGCCGTCGAAGTCGTTGCAGGACACCCTCGCCGAGGACGGCCCGGTGACGCCGGCGCGCGCCGTGGAAATCGGGCTGGGCGTGCTGGCCGCGCTGAAGTCGGCGCACAAGGCCGGTGTGATGCACCGCGACGTCAAGCCCGGCAACGTGCTGCTCGGCGACGACGGCCGGGTGGTGCTGACCGATTTCGGCCTCGCCACGATTCCCGGCGACCCGAACGTGACCCGCACGGGAATGGTGCTCGGGTCGCCCGCGTACATCTCGCCGGAGCGGGCCCGCGAGGGCACCGCCGGGCCGGAGGCCGACCTCTGGTCGCTGGGCGCCACCCTCTACGCGGCGGTCGAGGGCAAGTCGCCGTACGCGCGGCCGTCGGCCATCGCCACCCTGGCGGCGCTCGCCACCGAGCCGATGCCGCCGCCGAAGAACGCCGGGCCGCTCAAGCCGGTGCTCAACGGCCTGCTGCGCAAGGACCCGAAGGAGCGGATCACCGCCGAGGTGGCGGAGAAGCTGCTGCGCCGCGCCGGCGGCAAGCGCACCCGCACCATCCCGCTGCTCGACGGCGTACGCCGGCCGGGGCCGAACGGTCCGCGTGAGCCGCGCCCGCCGCTGGTGCCGGCGCCGCGACCGGCCGAGGGCGGGTCCGACAGGCCGGTCAGCCCGCCGGCACCGCGTGCGCCCCTGGCGGCGGCCGGAGCCGCTGCCGCCGCGGCGTCCACCGCAGAGGACGCGACGGCGGTCTCCTCGGATCTCGCGCCGACCGCGAAGGTCGGAGCGTCCACCTCGGACACGGCTCCGACGGCGAAGGTCGACCCGCCGAAGCCCGCGCTCGACGACACGAAGGCCGAGCCGGCGCCGCGGAAGCCGGCGAATCCCACCTCGGTGATGCCCCCGCCGGTGGGCCCGCCGTCCGGCCGGGCGACGGTCGTGGCGTCCGACGGTACGAAGCCCGACAACACCCGGCGCAACGTCCTGATCGGCGTGCTGGTGGCGCTGCTGCTGCTCGGCCTGGTGGTGGTCGTGCCGATGCTGACCAGCGGCGACGGTGGGGACGGCGGCGGCACCCCGCAGGCCGACCCGACCGGTGCGGCGACCTCCCAGGGGCAGCCGCCGCAGTCCTCCGCGCCGGCCCCGCCCACGAGCGCCGCGCCGAGCCCGACGCCCTCGGCCACCCCCTCCCCGACGCCGGACGCGCTGCCGGCGGGCTGGAAGCTGCACAAGGACCCGGCCGGCTTCGCGCTGCCGCTGCCGGCGAACTGGGTGCGCCGCAACGCCGGGCAGAACACCGTCGTCTTCGACGAGCAGGGCGGCCCGGGCGAGCTGCTGGTGCAGTGGACCTCCACGCCGAAGTCCGATGCGTACGCCGACTGGAAGCGGATCGAGCCGGGCCGCCGGGAGCTCGTCAGGAACTACCAGTACCTGAGCATCGAGCGCTGCGACTACTTCAAGACCTGCGCGGACTGGGAGTGGCTGGAGACCCGCGACGGCACCCGGATCCACGTCCGCAACCGGGGCTTCGTCACGGCCAGGAACCGCGGTTACGCCCTCCGCTGGGAGGTCGCCGAGAAGGACTGGCAGGCCAAGCTGGTTGACTTCGACCGGATCGCCAAGGGCTTCGTGCCCGACCGCAAGGACTGACCCGCGGGATTCGCGCCCGTTGCGAGATCGACTCGCATGACCTTCCGCCGTACGGGGTATCTGACCTTACGACGGAAGGGAGGGTACGACATGGGATACCGACGGAGGGACGCCCGGCCCCGAGTGGCACTGTGGATGCTCGTGGCCCTCGGCGACATCGTCCTGCTGCTCACCGCCGCCGGCCTGCCGGTGCTGGTCGCACTGCTCAGCGTCGTCACCGTCACCCTCGCCGGGGTGGGCGTCCGGCGCTTCGCCCGGCGGGGCGCGCTCGCCCGCGAGAACGCGGCGACCGTTCCCGTGGCGGCCCGACGGCGGGCCTGACGCCCGCAGGAGCGGCCTGGCGGCAGCCGGACCAGTTGTCGACCGTACGGTGACAACCGATCCCGCTGCCGCCAACCGCCTCCCCAGGCGACTCAGGCTCAGGTGTTGTTGGCCAGCGCGATCAGCCGGCTCCGGTCACCGTTCCAGTGGTTGCGGTCGACCCCGCCGCTGATTCCGGCGACGCTGCCCCGGTCGGTGTACTGCCAGAAGCTCCAGAACGGCGCCCCGGCCGGCAGCGCGCCGACCGTGCTCGACCAGCGGGCGATCCAGAGCGGGTGGTTCGCCCACGGGGCGCTCCAGCTGCCGGTGCACTGGTTCCACCAGCTCGTGGTCGTGTAGATGACGGCGTAGCGCCCGGTGCGGGCGCGGTAGGTGTTGAGGAAGTCCTGGACCCAGTTCCGCATGCCGGTCGTGCTCAGGCCGTAGCAGTAGCCGCCCGCGTACGGGTTGGCCTCGAGGTCCAGCGCGGCCGGGAGGGTGCGGCTGTCGGCCGACCAGGCGCCGCCGTTGGAGGCCAGGTAGTTCGCCTGGACCGCCCCGGAGGAGATGTTGGGCCGGGCGAAGTGGTACGCCCCGCGGATGACGCCGGCGTTGTAGGCGGCCACGTAGTTCGTGTTGAACCTCGGGTCCTTGTAGCTGGTGCCCTCGGTCGCCTTGATGAAGGCGAACTGGATGCCCGCGTTGCGGACGCTGGTCCAGTTGATGGCGCCCTGGTAGTGGGACACGTCGATGCCGGGGGTGGTGGCGGCGGACGCCGGGGCCGCGGTCGCGACGAGCCCCGCCGCCGCGGTGGCGAGGGCCGCGAGGGTGGCGGCCAGCAGCCGCCGCAGGGATGTTCCGGTACGGGTCATGGATGCCTCCAAGGACGCCGGACTTAATAGACGTTCATCTTTGGAGGTAAGTGCCTCGAATGGCAAGGGGAGCTAAGGAAATCTTCAGGAACGGTGGAAGGCGACCACCCGGACGGGCGCGCGTCTCCGTCTCAGCGCAGCGTGGCCGGGTCGACGCGCCAGCGGATCGGCTCGGTCAGGCGGAGTTCCTCGCCCGGTTTGGCGACCTGCTCCTCGACGTAGTGCGTGCCGTCGAGCCGGTGCAGTCGCAGCGAGTGGCCGGAGGCGTCCTGCTCGACCAGCAGGTACCACCGGATCCCGGCGATCGCGTAGAGCTGCATCTTGACCAACCGGTCGGCGGCCGCGTTCCCCGGCGAGACGATCTCGCAGACGAGGACGACCTCGCCCGCCTCGACCACGGTGCCCTCGTCGTCGGTGTCGGCCACCACCACGTCGGGGATGACGATGCGGTCGACGCCGAGCCGGACGTTCACCGCCTCGAAGACCGCGAGGGCCCCCGCAGCGTCGTCCAGGCTGTTGGCCAGCAGCCGCGACACCCGCTGGTGTCGCTTGCTCGGGGCAGGGCTCACGATCAGGCTTCCGTCGAGCAACTCGATCCGGTTCGGCGTCTCGCCCATGGCGAGGTACTCGGCCTCGGTCCACAGGCCGACGTGGGGTTCCAGGGGTGCCGCAGTCACCGGCGTCCACCTCCCGCTCCTGTCGCCACCGGATCAGCCTTCCACGATACGGACCGACGAGGTCGCAGCGACACAGGTCGGGGCCGGTAGGCTCGCGCCCCATGGTGTCGATCGACGGGCTCGGCGGTCTCTGGGACAAGCTGTTCGCGGCGCAGCCGGACCCGCCGCCCCTGCTGGTGCTGCTGACCGCCGTCGTCGCGCTGGTGGTGGTCAGCACCCGCCTGCCCTGGCGGATCGCCCGCAACGCGATCACGATCGCCCACGAGGGCGGGCACGCACTGGTCGCCCTGCTCACCGGCCGCCGCCTGCACGGCATCCGGCTGCACTCGGACACCTCGGGGCTCACCCTCTCCGCCGGCCGGCCCACCGGCCCGGGGATGATCCTCACCCTGCTCGCCGGCTACATCGCCCCACCGCTGGTCGGGCTGGCCGGCGCGTGGCTGCTCGGCGGCAACCGGATCACCCTGCTGCTCTGGGTCGCCGTGGTGCTGCTGCTGGCCATGCTGGTCATGATCCGCAACGTCTTCGGCGTGCTCTCGCTGCTGGTCACCGGTGGGGTGGTCCTCGCCGTCTCCTGGTACGCCGAGCCGCAGGTGCAGGCGGCGTTCGCGTACGCCGGGGTCTGGTTCCTGCTGCTCGGCGGGGTGCGGCCGGTGGTGGAGCTGCAACGGCTGCGCTCGCGGGGGCGGATGCCCGCCTCCGACGCCGACCAGCTCGCCGGTCTCACCCCGCTGCCCGCGTTCTTCTGGGTCACGGTCTTCGCACTGGTCAACCTGGTCGCCCTCGGCGCCGGTGCGCTGCTGCTGGCCGGCCCGATCCTCACCGAGGCCGGCCTGACGCCCTGACCGGGCAGGATGGGCCCGTGCGATACGTGATCATCGGAGCGGGCGCGGTCGGCGGCACCATCGGCGTACGGCTGGGGCAGGCCGGCCACGCCGAGACCGACCACCTCAACGGCGAGATCGTGCTGCTCGGCCGGTTGCACGGCGTACCGACCCCGGTGAACGCCGCCGTCCAGCTCGCGGTACGCCGGGCGTTGCGCGGGCGGATCCCGGCCGGCGGGTTCGACGCGACGGAGCTGGCGAGAATGATCGGCTGACCGGGCAACCGGCGGCACCGCCGGGCGCGTGTCCCCTGCGACCGTCACGGGGAGGTAGCAGGTGCCGGACGTCGACGGGTTCGACGAGTTCTACCGGGGCAGCCGGCAACGGCTGCTCGGCTACGTCTACGCGCTCACCGGCGATCTCGCCGAGGCGCAGGACGCCGTGCAGGAGGCGTACATCCGGGCCTGGCAACGCTGGTCGACGGTGAGCGCGTACGAGGAGCCGGAGGCGTGGGTGCGGGTGGTGGCGAGCCGGATCGCGGTGAGCCGGTGGCGCAGCCTGCGCAGCCGGGCCCGCGCCTACCTGCGGCACGGCGCCAACGAGAGCGTGCCCGGCCCGGACACCGCCACCGTCGAGGTGGTCACCGCCCTGCGCCGGCTCCCCGAGGAGCAGCGCACCGCGATCGCCCTCTACTACCTGGTCGGCATGCCGGTCGCGGAGGTGGCCCGGCAGACGGCCACTCCGGTGGGCACCGTCAAGGCCCGACTCTTCCGGGGGCGCGCCGCGCTCGCCGGGCTGCTCGCCGTCTCTGACCTGGAGGAGGCCGCCGATGCGTGACGAGATGACGTTCGTCGAACAGGTGCACCGGGACCTGCGCGACGTCCGCTGGCCGGAGCCGGCGGAGATCCGCGCCCGGGCCCGCAGGCGCAGCAGGCGTACGGCGGTGCTGGCGGCGGCCGCGGTGCTCGCCGTCGTCTCCGCCTCCGCCGTGGCGGTCGGGGACCGGTCCGGGCCGCGGGGGCTGTCCCCGGCGGCGTCCCCGCCGCGGCCGGCGGCGCCGGTGGCCCGGGTCGAGATCCCCCCGGCGGCCCTGCTGCAACAGGACGACCTGACGGTCCGGAGCGGACTGCAACTCAGCGAGGCCGGCCTCGGCGGGACCGTCGACGTGGGCACGGCCCTGGGCCGGTGCGCCGCCGGGCGCGAGAGCGGTGTGCCGGCGCAGGAGACCTGGGTGAGCCGGTCCCAGACGGTGCTGCGACCGGCGACCGGCGGGGGGCGGCTCGGCGACGTCCTGGTCGTCCAGGACCTGCACCGGATGCGGGGCGACGGGGCCGCACGGTTCCTCGACGGGCTGCGCCGGCAACTCACCGTCTGCCGGGAGTGGCGGGAGCTGCGGTCGATCGAGTGGGGCGGCGAGTCCGTCACCGTCGAGGACGTGCACCGCTGGGACGTGCCACGCCGCGACTTCGCCGGTGACGAGTCCCTGCTGCTGCGCCACTCCGTCTCCGCGACCCTCGACCCGGTCGACGGGCAGGCGCCCGGCCGCCCGTCCGCGCCGGACGCGACCGTGGTGGTGCGGGTCGGCGACCTGGTGAGCGTGCTGATCCTGGAACCGACCGCCGAGGCCGACCTGGTCCGCCTGGCCGGGCTGGCCGCGCGTCGCATGTGCGCCGCCGCCAACCCGTCCTGCTGACCGCCGCCCGCAGCCGATCGCCCACCCGCCCCCCGGTCCGTGCGACGTCAGGGCAGCCGTCGCCCGCCAGAGCCGGCAGGGGACACCGCGCGGGGGCGCGGCGGGACGGGCGTCACAGCGGGATGTTGCCGTGCTTCTTCGGCGGCAGGGTCTCGCGCTTGGTGCGCAGCACCCGCAGCGCGCGGACGATCTGGGCCCGCGTCTCGTGCGGCGGGATGACGCTGTCCACGTAGCCGCGCTCCGCCGCGATGTACGGGTTGGCGAGGGTGTCCTCGTACTCGGCGATCTTCTCGGCCCGCACGGCTGCCGGGTCCTCGGCGGCGGCCAGCTCCGAGCGGTAGAGGATGTTCACCGCGCCCTGCGCGCCCATCACCGCGATCTGCGCGGTCGGCCAGGCGAAGTTCAGGTCCGCGCCGAGGTGCTTGGAGCCCATCACGTCGTACGCCCCGCCGTACGCCTTGCGGGTGATCACGGTGACCTTCGGGACGGTGGCCTCGGCGTACGCGTAGATGAGCTTCGCGCCCCGGCGGATGATGCCGTCCCACTCCTGGCCGGTGCCGGGCAGGAAGCCGGGGACGTCCACGAAGGTCAGCACCGGGATGTTGAACGCGTCGCAGGTGCGCACGAACCGGGCGGCCTTCTCCGAGGCGGCGATGTCCAGGGTGCCGGCGAAGTGCATCGGCTGGTTGGCGACCACGCCGACCGGCCGGCCCTCGACCCGGCCGTAGCCGACGACCATGTTCTGCGCGTAGAGGGGCTGGACCTCCAGGAACTCGCCGTCGTCGAGGACGTGCTCGATCACCCGGTGCATGTCGTACGGCTGGTGCGCCGAGTCGGGGATCAGCGTGTCCAGTTCCCGGTCCTCCTCGGTCACGTCGAGGTCGGCGGGCGCGTCGAAGACCACCGGCTCGTCCAGGTTGTTCGACGGCAGGTACGACAGCAGCGCCTTGACGTAGTCGATCGCGTCCTGCTCGTCCGCGGCGAGGTAGTGCGCGTTGCCGCTGCGCGCGTTGTGCGTACGGGCGCCGCCCAGCTCCTCCATGCCCACGTCCTCGCCGGTGACCGTCTTGATGACGTCCGGGCCGGTGATGAACATGTGCGAGGTCTGGTCGACCATCACCGTGAAGTCCGTGACCGCCGGGGAGTAGACCGCGCCGCCGGCGCACGGGCCCATGATCAGGGAGATCTGCGGGATGACGCCGCTGGCCCGCACGTTGCGGAAGAAGATCTCGCCGTAGAGGCCGAGCGAGGCGACACCCTCCTGGATGCGCGCGCCCCCGGAGTCGTTGATGCCGACGACCGGGCAGCCGATCTTCATGGCCAGGTCCATGACCTTGACGATCTTCTCGCCGAAGACCTCGCCGAGGGAGCCGCCGAAGACGGTGAAGTCCTGGGCGAAGACGCAGACCTGCCGGCCGTCGATGGTGCCGTAGCCGGTGATGACGCCGTCGCCGTACGGGCGGGTCTTCGCCAGCCCGAAGTTGGTGGACCGGTGCCGGGCCAGCTCGTCCAGCTCGACGAAGGAGCCCTCGTCGAGCAGCATCTCGATCCGCTCGCGGGCGGTCCTCTTGCCCCTCGCGTGCTGCTTCTCGACCGCGCGCGCCGACCCGGCGTGCACCGCCTCGTCGACCCGCCGCTCCAGGTCGGCCAGCTTGCCCGCGGTGCTGTGGATGTTGATCCCGGTCTCGGTAGTCACCCTGGGAATATAACGATGGTTCAGGCCGCCGCCGCTGTGCAGTTCGCCTCAGCCCGACCGCGACGCCCCCGGTCGGCCGGACCGGCTGGCCGTAGGCTGACGGGATGCCGGGCTCGCCGTACACCGATCTGGACCGCCCGCCGCTGTCGGCGGCGCGGCTGCGGCGGGCGCTGCTCGCCCCGCACGGGCCCTGGACCCGGCTGGAGCTGCGCGTCGAGACCGGCTCGACCAACGCGGACGTCGCCGAGGCGGCCCGGGCCGGCGAGCCCGAGGGGCTGGTGGTGGTCGCGGAGCGGCAGACCGCCGGGCGCGGTCGGCGCGGCCGTACCTGGCAGTCGCCGGCCCGGGCCGGCATCGCCACCAGCGTGCTGCTCCGCCCCGGGGAGGCCGTCGCCGACCGTGGCTGGCCGCCCGCACCCCAGACGGGGTACGGCTGGCTGCCGCTGCTCGCCGGCGTCGCCCTGGTCGAGGCGGTGACCCGGCTGGCCGAGCTGGACGCGGGCCTGAAGTGGCCGAACGACCTGCTCGTCGGCGACGCGAAGTGCGCCGGCATCCTCGCCGAGGCGGTGCCGGGGTCCTCGCCGGCCCGGCCGCCCGCGATCGTGCTCGGTGTCGGCCTCAACGTCACGCTGCGCGCCGACGAGCTGCCGGAGAACCCGACGGGGCTGCCGGCGACCTCCCTGCAACTGGCCGGCGCGACGGCCACCGACCGGGACCCGCTGCTGCGGGCCCTGCTGCGCGGGATCGCCGAGTGGTACGGCGAGTGGCGCGCGGCCGGCGGGGACGCGGTCGCCAGCGGCCTGCGCGACGCCTACCTGGCGAGCAGCGCGACGATCGACCGGCAGGTACGCGTGCTGCTGCCCGGCGGCGACGAGGTGACCGGCACCGCGACCGGCGTGGACGCCGACGGCCAGCTCCTCGTCGCCACCCCCACCGGCACCCGTGCCCTCGCCGCCGGCGACGTCCTGCACCTCCGCTGAACGCCGACTCCCGCCGCGCGGCTGATCCCCCGTCGGGAGGGGAGCGGTTACGGTCAGCGCGTCCGTTTCTGCGAGGAGGTTCCCGTGGCGTTCCCCGATGACGTGCTCACCGAGGACGAGCACGTGGTGCTGCACCTGCACCCGCACTGGAAGGCGCTGATCCGGCCGGTCGCGGTGCTCGTGCTCGCCGTCGCGGCGGTGGTGGCCGGTCTGGTCCTGCTGCCGTCCGGCGGGGGCGGCTCGGTCGCGCTCGCCGTCATCGGCGGCCTGGCCCTGCTGGCGGTGTTGTGGCTGGCGCTCTGGCCGTTCCTGGTCTGGCGGAGCACCCACTACCTCTTCACCAACGAGCGGGTGCTGCTCCAGCAGGGGGTGCTCTCGCGCGACCGGCGGGACATCCCGTTGACCCGGATCAACGACCACGCCATGAACCAGCGGTTCGTGGAGCGCCTGCTCGGCTGCGGGACGCTGACCATCGAGTCCGCCGGCGAGCGCGGCCAGTCCGTCCTGCACGACGTGCCGGGGGTGGGCCGGGTCCAGACCAAGCTCTACGAGCTGGTGGAGGCCCACCACGACAAGCACTCCCTCGGCGACGGCGAGATGCGCGACATCCTGGCGGACCTGCACGAGGGCAAGTCGCTGCGCGACCCCACCGCCTGAACCGGCCCGGCCTGACCGGCGTGGCCCGAAGCGGGCCGGCACCGGTCAGGCCAGGTGGCGGGTGGGTCAGCGGCGCGGCGGACGGCGGGTGGTGGCCTGGAGTTCGGCGGCCAGTTCCGCTTCCAGCTCCCGGTCGAGGGAGCCGCCGAGGCCGGCGTCGAGCGGGACGGGGCGCCCCTGGACGGGGGCCGCCGCCGACGCGGGTTCGGGGCCGGGCGCGACGCGTGGGCCACGTCGTGCGGCGCCGGGCGGTGGCTCGGACTCCTCCAGCTCGGAGATCGACTCCGCCAACTCGGCCACCGGGTCCATCTCGGCCATGGTGTCCCACTCGTCGCGCGGGATGCTGTGCCACGTCTCGGCCGCGTGGGCCGGCGCCGGTTGGAAGACGAACGTCCGGTAGGACCAGAAGCGGAACAGCGTCGCGAGCAGCACGCCACCGGTCTTGGCCACGTTGAGGGCCAGCAGGCTGTTCAGGCCCAGCCCGTACTTGGCGGCGGCCAGGACGCCCAGCTCGATGAGCAGGCCCGCACCGTTGAAGAGGAAAAAGAGGACGTACTCGCGCCGCATGGCCGATTTGGGTCGATCACGGTACGTCCAGTGACGATTCATCAGATACGACGTGATCGTCGCCACCACGGTCGCGATGACCGTCGCCTTGAGTTGACCGTTCACGAAAACGGTCAGTGCGAGCAGATTGAACACGGCGTAATTGATTACGGTGTTGACGCCGCCGACGATTCCGAACTTGAGCGCCTCGTGGATGAACTTCTGCCAGCGCTCAGGCAGGAGACGGACAAGACGCATGCGGAACACCTTAGGGCAGTGGGCGGGGCCGGCAGGCTCCGGCCGGGACGAAGGTGGGCGGCAGGTCACGCCCGGTGGTCTCGGTCGTGCTTCTCTTCCGGAACGGACGGAGTTCCCGCTTCGACGAAGACGAACCGTCGGTAGGACCAGAACCGGAACAGCGTCCCGAGCCCGGTCCCGACGATGAAGCTGGCGACGTTGTCGGCCAGCGGGGTCTGGAACACCTCCGGCCAGATGCTGCCCAGGCCGTAGCGGCTGACCGCCAGGCAGGCCACGGCGATCCCCAGGCCGACGCCGTTGAAGAAGAAGAACAGCGCGTACTCGCGGGCCGGGTGGGAGCGCTTGCGGTGCCGCCACGTCCAGAACCGGTTGCCGACGAACGCGACGGACGCCGCGATCACCGTCGAGATGGTCTTCGCGGTGACCTGCTCGACGCCCCGCACGCTCGTCAGGTAGTTGAAGAGCGCGAAGTCGATCAGGAAGGCGATCCCGCCCACGGTGGCGAACTTGCTCAACTCGCGGACCAGGTGGCCGAAACGGTCCACCAGCGAGCGGACCAGACCCGGGCGGGTCTGCGGGGAGCCTGGCTCCCCGGTCATCGTCGCGGCCACGACGCGAGCCTACCGGCTGGGGTCATCCCGCACGGGTAGCAACGGCGGACCCGCTCGCCCGGGTGTGCGCCTGTGGACAGAGCGTAACGGGACCGGGCGTCCTCCGGGGCGGTTCGCGGGTTCCGCCGCCGGGGACGCGGCCCGGCCCGGGCCGGTGACGGGTTCCCCGCAGGATTTGCGTGAAACTGCTCGTGAAAGCGGGTATTAGCTCGTGATGCCGCAGCGTGCCCGTACCTTGTGCAGTTCTTCACAACCAGTCCCACTGACTGGTGACCTCGCCCGGTTTACGCTGAGGCCAATCCCAGGTTTCCACGAAGGCGACGCATAGCGCCGTCAAGACTCGTGCATCCCATAGATCGGTCAGCGTCGACCACCAAGGAGATGTGTCATGGTTGCTCCGGCTACCGTTCGGGGTATCGATCAGGCCCCGACGTCCCACCCGAAACTGCTCGCCTGGGTCCGTGAGGTCGCTGAACTGACCACCCCCGACCGCGTCGTCTGGGTGGACGGGTCCGACGAGGAGTGGCGCCGCCTCACCGACGAGCTGGTCGAGGCCGGCACCCTGATCCGGCTCAACCCCGAGAAGAAGCCCAACTCGTTCTACGCGCGGACCGACCCGACGGACGTCGCCCGGGTCGAGGAGCGCACCTTCATCTGCTCCGTCGACGAGGCGGACGCCGGCCCCACCAACAACTGGATGGCGCCGGCCGAGATGAAGCGGACGATGACGGAGCTGTACCGCGGTTGCATGCGTGGGCGCACCATGTACGTCATCCCGTTCTGCATGGGCCCGGTCGAGGCCGAGAGCCCCATGTTCGGCGTCGAGATCACCGACAGCCCGTACGTGGTCGCCTCCATGCGCATCATGACCCGGATGGGCGCCAAGGTCCTGGAGGCCATGGGCGACGACGCGGACTTCGTCCACGCGCTGCACTCCATCGGCGCCCCGCTCGCCCCCGGCCAGCAGGACGTGGCGTGGCCGTGCAACGAGACGAAGTACATCTCGCACTTCCCGGAGACCCGGGAGATCTGGTCCTTCGGCTCCGGCTACGGCGGCAACTCGCTGCTCGGCAAGAAGTGCTACTCGCTGCGCATCGCCAGCGTGATGGGCCGGGACGAGGGCTGGCTCGCCGAGCACATGCTGATCCTCAAGATCACCTCGCCCGAGGGCAAGGTCTACCACGTCGCCGGGGCCTTCCCGTCGGCCTGCGGCAAGACCAACCTGGCCATGCTGGAGCCGACCGTCCCGGGCTGGAAGGTCGAGACCATCGGCGACGACATCGCCTGGATGCGCTTCGGCCCGGACGGCCGCCTCTACGCGGTCAACCCCGAGTACGGCCTCTTCGGCGTCGCGCCCGGCACCGACTGGAAGACCAACGCCAACGCGATGCGGACGCTGGACCGCGGCAACTCCATCTTCACCAACGTCGCCCTCACCGACGACGGGGACATCTGGTGGGAGGGCATGGGCGAGCCGCCGGCGCACCTGGTCGACTGGAAGGGCAACGACTGGACGCCGGAGAGCGACAGCCTCTCCTCGCACGCGAACAGCCGGTTCTGCACCCCGATCACCCAGTGCCCGATCCTGGCCGAGGACTACTTCGACCCCAACGGCGTGCCGATCGACGCGATCCTCTTCGGCGGTCGCCGCCGGGACACCATCCCGCTGGTGACCGAGGCCCGCGACTGGGTGCACGGCGTCTACATGGGCGCGACGCTCTCCTCGGAGACCACCGCCGCCGCCTCCGGCGCGGTCGGCGTCGTCCGGCGCGACCCGATGGCGATGCTCCCGTTCATCGGCTACCACGCCGGCGACTACTTCCGGCACTGGATCGAGATGGGCAAGGGCGCCGACGGCGACGAGTCCAAGCTGCCGAAGATCTACTACGTCAACTGGTTCCGCAAGGACCCGGAGGGCAACTTCCTCTGGCCCGGCTTCGGCGAGAACTCCCGGGTGCTCAAGTGGATCATCGAGCGGCTCGAGGGGCGCGCCGAGGCGGTGGAGACGCCGATCGGCATGGTCCCGGCCCAGGACGCACTCGACGTCGAGGGCCTGGACATGACCCCGGAGGACGTCCGGATCGCGCTGAAGGTCGACCCGGAGGAGTGGCGCAAGGAGCTCCCGATGGTAACCGAGTGGTTCGAGAAGTTCGGCGACAAGCTGCCGGGCGTGCTCTGGGCGGAGCTGGACGCGCTGCGTGCCCGGCTCGACGCGGCGCCGCAGCGCTGAGGACAGGTGTGACAGACGCCCCGACCGGGCAACACCGGATCCCATGAGGACGGCCGCCGCGACCGAGGTCCGGCGGCCGTCCGCCGTCCGGGCGCTGACCGCACTGCTCGCGCTGACCGCGGCGGCCACCGTCGTGGTCGAGCTGCTCAACTGGTGGTACGCCCCGGAGCAGGGCTTCGGGCTGGCGGTACGGACGGGCTGGGCGATGCTCCGTTCGCTCGGCTTCCTGCTGCTGATCGGGCACGTCCGTCGGGGCCGGACCGTGGCCCGGCCGTTCGGGCTGATCCTGGCGGTGACCACGGTCTTCGCGATCGGCCGGCTGATCGTGCCCCGGCAGGGGGTGCCGCCGCTGCCGGGCCTGCTCGGGTTCGCCCTGCTCACCGTGCTCTGCACCGCCGTGGTCTGGCTGCTCTACCGCTCGCCCGCGGTCTCCGGGCACCTGGTCCGCCACCGGCCCCGCCTGGTCATCGACCGGGAGGGCATCTCCTGGCGGGAGACCCCGCCGCGCCGGCCGGAGGTCAGCGGTTGGCTGCTCACCAGCCGGGTCGCGGCGTTCACCTACAGCCCGCTCATGCTGGTCCCGGCGCTGGTCGCCGGCGGCGCGGTGCTGGACGACCGGCTCGCCGCCGTGCCCGCCGTGCTGCTCTGGTTCGCCGCCGGGATCGTCACCAGCTACGCGGTGCTCTTCTGCACCGCCTTCCTCATGCGCGGCAAGGGCTGGGCGCGCACGCTGCTGGTGGCGGTCACCGCGATCGTGCTCGCCGTCGACCTGCCGCTGTGCTGGTGGCTGCTCGGCCCGGACGGGCTGGTCCGCGACGGCGGCCCGCTGGTGGCCGCGGCCGCGCTGACGATCTACGGCCTCTGGCGCGCCACCCGCGAAGAACATGCCGAACGCGCCGCTCGGCCGGCCTGAGAGCCGGCCTGAGAGCCGGCCTGAGAGCCGGCCTGAGAGCCGGCCTGAGAGCCGGCCTGAGAGCCGGCATGAGAGCCGGCATGAGAGCCGGTACAGGGAGCCCGGAGAGGTACGTTGCGGGCCACATCCACACGCCGAGCGACCAGGGCGACGGCCTCGGGGGTGTGAGCCGCCGCCGCAGGGAGAGGTGACCAGCCGGAGGCGGTCCCCTTGCGCGCTGTCGAGCTGCCCCGTCCATGAGACCGCCAGCGGCCACGGACCCGGGAACTCCCTGCCCCATCGGTGCGGGCAGCTCGACAGCGCCTGCACACGGGACTTCCTGCCCCATCGGTGCGGGCAGCTCGACAGCGCCTGCACACGGGACTTCCTGCCCCATCCGTGCGGGCAGCTCGACAGCGCCTGCACATCGGTGTCCGTGGGCCGCTCCGTCCGGGGTCGGCCCGTCGGCGAGGGCGGCGGAACCGGCGGGACTCCGGGGCGATCACCGGCTACGTGAACATCAGCGGGACCCTCATGGGCGCGCCGTCCGGCGGGACCGACCACTCGGCCCCGCGACCGGAACCGGGACGACCGGTTCCTGCCCGGCTACCCGCGGCGACATCCCACGGGCCCGCGGCCGGTGCGGGTGCGGATCGGCACCAGCGGTACCGGCGGCGCCAGCGGTACCGGCGGCGCCAGCGGTACCGGCGGCACCAGCGGTACCGGCGGCACCGGGACGACCCGGCCGACGTGCCGGGCGGGTTTCGACACGGTGGGCGTCTCCGGCGGCAGGATGGCCGGAGGAGCCGGACCGGTGGGAGGCGACGCGGTGGGCGACGAGTCCGTGGGCGACGAGTTCGACGTGGTGGTGGTGGGGGCCGGTCCGGCCGGGGCGGCCGCCGCGCTGGCCGCCCGGCGGGCCGGGGCGAGCGTGCTGCTGCTGGACCGGTCCGACTTCCCGAGGGACAAGGCGTGCGGGGACGGCATCGCCGCGCACGCGCTGGACGTGCTCGACGAGCTGGGGGTGCCCGACGCGGTGGCCGGCTACGCGCCACTGCCGGCGCTGCGGCTGGTCGGTCCGGGCGGCGGCGCCGTGGCCCGGGCGCTGCCCCGGCCGGCGTACACCGTGCCCCGGATGGTCTTCGACGCCCGGCTGGTGGCGGCGGCGGTCGCAGCCGGCGCGCGGCTGCGCCGGCACGCGGTGCGGCACGTCGAGGCCCGGGCGGACCGGGTGGTGCTCGACGGCGCGCTGGCGGCGCGGGTGGTGGTCGGCGCGGACGGCGCCGGGTCCGTGGTCCGGCGGGCGCTCGGGCACCGCCCGAATCCCGACCGGCACCTGGCGCTCGCCATCCGGGGGTACGCCCCGGCGCTGCCCGGCCCGCCCGAACAGCTCATCGTCACCTCGGCGCCGCGCTGGCCGGCGTACGCCTGGTCGTTCCCGATCGGGGACGGTCGGGCGAACGTCGGGTACGGGGAGGTGCTGCGGGGCGAGCCGCTGACCCGGGCGCACCTGGTCGACCGGCTCGGCGCGCTGCTGCCCGGCACCGACCCGGCCACGGTCACCGAGATGCGGGCCCACCACCTGCCGCTGTCGACGCACCGGCCCGCCCCCGGGCGCGACCGGCTGCTGCTCGCCGGCGACGCGCTCTCCCTGATCAACCCGTTCACCGGCGAGGGCATCTTCTACGCGCTGCTCTCCGGCGCGCTCGCCGGGGCGGCGGCCGCCGGCTCGCCCGAGCGGGCCGCCCGGCGGTACGCGGCGACGCTGCGCCGACGGCTCGGGACCCACCTGCGGCACAGCTCGCTGGCGGCATGGCTGGCCCGGCGCCGCCGGGTGGTCGACGCGGCGGTCCACGCGGCGGGCCGGGACGACCGCGTCTACCGGGCGGTGGTGGAGCTGGGGCTGGGCGACGGGCGACTTGACGCCCGCACGCTGGGCATGATCGGCATCGGTCTGTCGGCGCGGGAGCGGACTCCGAGGCGGTGATCCGGCGCGCAGGTCGCTACGCTGCAACGTGATGACTCTGCGGGACCTGATCTATTCCGTGTACGAGCGTCGCCTCACGGCGAAGCTCGCGGGCAAGCCGGTGCCCCGGCACGTCGGCGTGATGTGCGACGGCAACCGCAGGTGGGCCCGGGAGATGGGCTACGTCGACCCGAACGACGGCCACCGGATGGGCGCCGTCAAGATCAAGCACATGCTGGGCTGGTGCAACCAGGCCGGCATCGGGCACGTAACGCTCTACCTGCTGGCCACCGACAACCTGCGCCGACCGGCCAAGGAACTCGACCCGCTGCTCCAGATCATCGAGGATCTGGTGGTCGAGCTGGCCGAGGAGGGCAATCCCTGGCGGCTGCGGATGGTCGGCGCGCTCGACCTGCTCCCGGCCTCGACCGCCGCCGCGCTGAAGGCCGCCGAGGAACGCACCCGGGACCGCAGCGGCGGGACCGAGGTCAACATCGCGGTCGGCTACGGCGGTCGGCGGGAGATCACCGACGCGGTGCGGTCGCTGCTGCTGGAGTACGCCGCCACCGGCGGCACCCTCGAGGAACTGGCCGAGGTGCTGGACGTCGAGCACATCGCCGAGCACCTCTACACCCGGGGCCAGCCTGACCCCGACCTGGTCATCCGCACCAGCGGCGAGCAGCGCCTCTCCGGCTTCATGCTGTGGCAGTCGGCCCACTCGGAGTTCTACTTCTGCGAACTCAACTGGCCGGAGTTCCGGCACATCGACTTCCTGCGCGCCCTGCGCTCGTACGCCAACCGCCAGCGCCGCTACGGCGCCTGACCGACCCGGAACACCTCACCGGCCCGGCCGGTCGTGAGCGCGTCGCCCCGGCCCGGCCTTGAGCGCGTCAGGTGAGGTGTCGGGTGGCGTCGGTGAGGAACGCGCCGAGGGCGGCGGGGGAGTCCAGGGTAAGGTCGGCGGCCTCCGCGACCTCGTGGCCCGTCTCCGGGTTGGCGACGGCGACGCAGACGCCGAAGAAGTGCGGATCGGCGGCGGCCCGGGCCCGCAGCGCGGCGAACGCCTTGATGTCGGAGACGTCGTCGCCGAAGTACCAGGCGCCCTCGGCGTCCCGGACGATCTCGTCGATCACCATGCCCTTGTCGCGGTCGACCGGGGGCTTGAGCTCCAGCACCATCCGCCCGGCCTGGACCTTGAGCCCGAGCCGCTCGGCCTGGGCCCGGCCCCACCGCTCCACGGCCGCGCCGAGCTGCGGCGCGGTGCGCCAGTGCAGCGCCACGGAGAGCCGCTTGTACTCCACCAGCGCGCCCTCGGGCAGCTCGGCCCGGGCCAGGTCGGCCAGCTCCGCCATGGTGGGCACCCAGGGCAGGGCCGCCGGCTCCGTCACGGTCTCGCCGCCGGAGTGGCTGTGCTCCAGGCCGTAGAGGCCGTACAGGTCGACGCCGGCGAGACCACCGAGGTGGTCGCGGAGGAAGTCGACCGGACGCGCGGAGACGATCGCGACCCGCCGGACGACCGGGGCGAGCGCCTCGATCGCCGCCAGCACCTTCGGGGCGGGGCGCACGGCGGTGGGATCGTCGTCGACCGGCGCCAGGGTGCCGTCGAAGTCGAAGAAGAGCACGGTCCCGGCCGACCTCCCGGCGGTCGTCCGCCAGGCCTGGTCGGCGTCCAACGGGATCCTCGGCTGCTGGTTGCCCAGATTCAACGGCGGCACGCGCGACAGCGTACCCCGGGCGGGACGGCTCAACCCCCGGCCGAGAGGTGGCCTCCGGCCGGCGCCCGGAGGCGCGCGGTCGGGTGCGGCGGGCCCGACGGTCAGCGTTCGGCGGCTCCCCGTCCCCGCCGGCCGAACGGCACGACGGCGGCCTCCTGGCCGTGGTTGAGCAGGTAACCCTCGACGAATCCGCTGTTGCGGTCGCCGGTGCGGTCCTCGATCTCCTTCAGCCGGCCGACGAGGAAGTCGGTCAGGGCGCTGACCCGGTCGTCGAGCCGGTGGTGCAGCTCGGCGACCACGGCCAGGATCACCGCGGTGCCGGCGCAGGTGAGCGCGAGGAGGTTGACGAGCAGGGGAAGCTGCCCGCCGTTGACCGCCAGGGTCACCACGTTTCCGGTCACGCCCAGTGTCAGCGACACGGTGGCGATCACGACTGCCATCCACTTCAGGGTCATGGACAGACCCCTCCTTCTGTCCCGCAGGGCTGGGTTCGGCCTTGTCCCGTCCCCCCGCCGACGACGAGCCCAAGCAGTACGAGTACGGACGCTAGCGCGCCCGTTCCGGCCCCGGAGCGAAACGAATGAGTCTGACCTGCCGTTCTTTCGCCATCTGAGGAACTAGCCGGCTTGTTTCCCTCGTTTTCGGACATCGACCGGGAGTGTGGGGCGATACGCGAGATATCTGATGGTTTCCCGGATGTGGAACTTCTCCGCGTCGGAGACGTCGGGGTCCACGAGCCGCCGCAGCAGCGCCTCCACGTCCGGGTCCATCGGCGGCGGGGCCGGGGTGCTGCGCGGGGTGGTCGCCCGTTCCCAGCCCAGCGCGGCGAAGGCGGTCGCCGGGCTGAGGCCGAGGCCCTCGCAGAACGCGACCACGCGCTCGGCCTCCGGGTCGCTCGCCCAGTCGCCCCGGACCCAGCGGTTGATGGTCTGCCGGGATACGCCGGTGCGACGGGACACCTCGGTGCCGCTCCACGCCCGGGTGGCCCGGGCCTCGTCGAGCGCCCTCCGGACGAAGGTGGCGAAGGCGATCTTCCGTGCGTTGGCCGTCTCGGTCACTCGGTGACGGTACGACCATCCGTCCACCGGTGCGTGTCCTGGCACGCTGTTGTCACGCAGACGTGACGCAGTCGTCGAGGTGCCGGTAAACGATCCGACACCGCTCCTGAGGGGTGTCACCTGGGCAGAATAGATGCCCGTAGAGGTCGCCGTAAACGGACGAAAAGCTGATACTGTCACGCCCATGAGACAATCTACGGTGTGTCACGTGCATGAGACGATCAGTGCTCACATGCGTCACGCCCCCGGTGCGAGGGGGGTGTGGTGACCGAGCTAGCCACCCGTGCCCAGGCCTTCGGCCTGATCGCGGAGGGGGTGGCCACGGGCCTGAGCGCGCCATGGCGGCTCTACCTCGCCCGGGGCTGCCGTTACCTGTCACTCAGCGTCGGCGACCGCACCGAGTGGGACGCCTGGCGTACCCACCTCGGCTGCCCCGAGGTCAGCGTCCGCGTGTACGACGCCGGTGGGGAGATCCGCCGCTCCTCGGTGGCCGAGGTCGTCCTGGACGGCTGCCGGATCAGCGTCGAGCTGGTCGAGGAGGTCAGCACCGACGACCTGGACCGGCTCCTGGTCGCCGAGCCCACGTCGACCGAGCCGGAGGAGCGATGACCCGGGACCCGCGGCGCACCGGAGCCGCCGGATGAGCCCCTTCGTCGCCGTCTTCCTCGTCCTCGTCCTCGGCGCCACGAGCTACGCGGCCGGGCGGCTGCACGGCCAGCTCAGCTACCGGATCGGCTACCGGTTCGGCTACCGGCAGGGCTACTTCGACGGCGACCGGGGGGCGTGGAACCGGCGTCGCCGCGACGCCCAGGCCGCCATCGCGTCCGCCCTGGCCGGCCCGTCGCCCGCCGCCACCACCCGGGTCACCGGCACGGTGGTGCGGCCCGGCACCACGTACACCGGCTCGTCGTTCTCGGCGCCGGTCACCCCGGTCGCCGGGCGGCACCCGACCGGCACCCTGGTCCGGCGGACCGGTTGAACCCCGGTCGACGGGGAGCCCGAGGCCCCGTCGACCGGATCCAGGACGCGGTGCGTCGTCCGCGGCGGACACGCACCGTCGGGGCCACGTCAGACCGGTGACGGTGGTCCCGCCGGCCGGGATGCGCGCAGGGGGCATGCATCCCGGCCGGTTCCGCCGCCGGCGCAGTTCACCCGTCGGTCCCCGGAGATCCACCTCCGCCCTCTAGCCGACGGGGTCCGACGCGGCTAGCGTCTAGGCATGGCGCGGGGTTCTCCCGGGCCAGCCGGTCCGCCCGGATCTGCGACCTCGCACACGGGGTTCCGCATCCGACCCCGTGTCCCCGGGCACCGGAGGAGGCGGAACACGGGTGGCGGGTGCCCATCCGTCGGAGCAGGCCTGTGACGACTCGCCGTACGCCCGCCGGGACCGACCAGACCCCGGCCGCGACTGCCACGACCCGCCGCGCCACCCGGAGCCGCCGCGGCGCGTCCGCCGCTCCGGTCGACACCGAGGAGCCCCGACCAGCGGGACAGGCGTTCGTCCTGGACACCTCGGTGCTCCTGTCCGACCCGGCGGCCTTCCACCGCTTCGCCGAGCACGAGGTGGTCCTGCCCCTCGTGGTCATCTCCGAACTGGAGGGCAAGCGACACCACCCGGAGCTGGGTTGGTTCGCCCGGCAGTCCCTGCGCATGCTGGACGAGCTGCGGGTCCGGCACGGGCGGCTGGACCGCCCGGTGCCCGCCAACGACTCCGGCGGCACGCTGCGGGTGGAGCTCAACCACTCCGACGACGGTGTGCTGCCGCCGGGGTTCCGCACCGACTCCAACGACACCCGGATCCTCTCCGTCGCGCTGAACCTCGCCGCCGAGGGGCGGGAGGTGACCCTGGTCAGCAAGGACATGCCGCTGCGGGTCAAGGCCGCCTCGGTGGGCCTGCGGGCGGACGAGTACCGGCACGGCCAGGCCAGCGACCCCACCTGGACCGGGATGGCCGAGCTGGACCTCGCCGAGGAGCAGATCGGCCGGCTCTACGCCGGCGAGGCGCTGGACCTGGACGCCGCCGCCGGGCTGCCCTGCCACACCGGCCTGGTGCTGCACTCGGGCCGGGGCTCCGCGCTGGGCCGGGTGCTGCCCGACAAGACCGTACGGCTGGTCCGTGGCGACCGGGAGGCGTTCGGGCTGCACGGTCGCTCGGCCGAGCAGCGGATCGCGCTCGACCTGCTGCTGGACGAGTCGGTGGGCATCGTCTCCCTGGGCGGACGGGCCGGCACCGGCAAGTCGGCGTTGGCCCTCTGTGCCGGGCTGGAGGCGGTGATGGAGCGCCGCCGGCACAAGAAGGTGATCGTCTTCCGCCCGCTCTACGCCGTCGGCGGCCAGGAACTGGGCTATCTGCCCGGTTCGGAGTCGGAGAAGATGTCGCCCTGGGCGCAGGCGGTCTTCGACACCCTCGGCGCGGTGGTGCACGAGAACGTGCTGGAGGAGGTCACCTCCCGAGGGCTGCTGGAGGTGCTGCCGCTGACGCACATCCGGGGCCGCAGCCTGCACGACGCCTTCGTGATCGTGGACGAGGCGCAGTCGCTGGAGCGCGGGGTGCTGCTCACGGTGCTCTCCCGGATCGGCCAGGGCTCCCGGGTGGTCCTCACCCACGACGTCGCCCAGCGGGACAACCTCCGCGTCGGCCGGCACGACGGGGTGACCGCGGTGATCGAGGCACTCAGGGGCCATCCGCTCTTCGCCCACGTCACCCTCAGCCGTTCGGAGCGGTCGCCGATCGCCGCGATGGTGACGGATCTCCTGGAGGACATCCCGCAATGACGTCTGGTCTGTAGTGGTTTGTCCGCATTCTCTTTGTGGCGCAGATCACAATAGAGGCTCTTCGTTTCCCATCAGCCTCACCGTGCGCGATGGTGTCCAGCGAGCGCCCACGTACCGAGAAGATCGTTGGTGATCGTTCGTCACAGGACGCGCCAGCATCCACCGGGGTACGTCGGCTGCGACCGGCACCGGGTCGGGGCGCTCGCGACGCGGACGCGACCCACCCGGGTTGCCGCTCCGCGCCGTGTCCTTGCACCCGACGAAGGGACCACTTCGTGAGTCGGCTGTGGAGCCGGTTCGGCGCCCGTACGGCCGCTGTAGCGCTGCTCTCCGTGGGCGTCGCCGGCGGTGTCTACCTGGGCGAAGACCGACAGACCCAGCAGCAGGGCCTGACCGCACAGGTCGGCGTCGCTGTCGAGCAGGCCGAGTTCGAGTACCAGCGCGAGCGGCAGGCCGCCCAGCAGGTGCAGTCCGCGAAGCAGCGGACCGCCGAGTACCAGGCGAAGCTGCGCGCCGCCGCGGCGGCGAAGGAGGCCGCCCGGCGCGCCCGCGAGGCCGAGGCCGCCGCCGCGTCGCGGAAGAAGGCCCGCGAGGCCGCCGCCAAGGCCGCGGCCGCGAAGGCTGCCGAGAGCAAGCCGTACGAGGGGCCGATCCCGGACTCCTGCGCCGAGTTCAGCGGCAACCGCGAGGTCGGCTGCGCGCTCATGGTGAAGGCTGGCTTCGGGATGGACCAGTTCCCGTGCCTGAACAAGCTCTGGGACAAGGAGAGCGGCTGGAACCACAAGGCCCGCAACTCCTCGTCCGGGGCGTACGGCATCCCGCAGGCGCTGCCGGGCAGCAAGATGGGCTCCGTCGCCGACGACTGGCAGACCAACCCGGCGACCCAGATCAAGTGGGGCCTCGGCTACATCGAGGGCCGCTACGGTTCGCCCTGCAAGGCCTGGGCCCACTCGCAGGACGTGGGCTGGTACTGATCGACCTGTCGACGGCGGGGTGTGTGGGCGTCCACATACCCCGCCCTCGTCGTTCCGGGTACGGATCGCCGCAGAAGTGGCGGCTGCGCCCCACACCTGATAGCTCTTGACGGGTGACCCTGCACCCGGGAAGCGGCGACCCGCACCGGTTCGGCACCGAGGCGTTCTACGCCGCGCTCGGCCGGGCCTTCGTCGCCATGTGCGCGGTGGTGCCGTTCCTCTTCCTCATCGAGGCCCTCGACCAGGGGCTCGCGTTCGGTCTTGACGCCACGGCCGGGATCATCCCGAAGCGCATCGACGGGCTCGACGGGGTCTTCTTCTCGCCGTTCCTGCACCACGGCTTCGACCACCTCTACAGCAACAGCATCCCGCTGATCCTGCTGGGCACCTTCGTGCTCGCCGCCGGTGCCCGCCGCTTCCTCTGGTCGACGCTCGTCATCATCCTGGTCAGCGGGCTGGGGGTGTGGTTCACCGGCTCGTCGACCTCCGTGGTGGTCGGCGCGAGCGGTGTCATCTTCGGCTACCTGGGCATCCTGCTGACCCGGGGCATCGTCGAACGGAGCTGGTGGAACTTCGCGGTCTTCCTGCTCGTCGGCCTGCTCTACGGCTGGCAGCTGGTCGGCATCCTCCCCACCGACGAGCGGATCTCCTGGCAGGGCCACCTGTTCGGGCTGCTCGGCGGGGTGGTCGCCGCGATCATCTTCCGGCGCCGCCGGGGGGACCTGGGCAGTCCCCACCGCTCGGAGTCCACGCTCACCATGCCCTGAGCGCCGACGCGCCGGTGCCGTGCGGCCCGGTGGGACATGCTTGCCCCGGGCGCGTCGCCGGCCCTACCGTCGGGATCAGCACGCGTTGATCCGTGAGCGGAAAGCGACGGTACGCACATGCGCGAGGTCGATGTCGCGGTGATCGGGGCCGGCCCGGCCGGGCTGTTCGCGGCGTACTACGCCGGATTCCGTGGGCTCTCCGTCGCGGTCGTCGACGCGCTGCCCGAGCCCGGCGGCCAGATCACCGCCATGTACCCGGAGAAGCTGATCCACGACGTGGCCGGCTTCCCGGCGGTCAAGGGGCGGGAGCTGGTGGCCAACCTCGTCGCCCAGGCGGCTCCCTTCGACCCGTGCTACCTGCTCGGCACCCGCGCCGAGAAGCTCTCGTACGCCGACGGGCAGCCGGTGCTCGGTCTCGCCGGCGGCGGGCAGCTGCGGTGCGGGGCGGTGATCGTCACCGGTGGTCTGGGCAGCTTCACGCCCCGCCCGCTGCCGGTGGCGGAGCACTTCGCCGGCGCCGGGATCGTCTACTTCGTACCGCAGCCGACGGAGCTGGCCGACCGGGACGTGCTGATCGTCGGCGGCGGCGACTCCGCCTTCGACTGGGCGTCGACGCTCGAGCCGCTGGCTCGCTCGGTGACCGTGGTGCACCGGCGGGAGAAGTTCCGCGCCCACGCGGGCACCGTCGCCCGGGTGCTGGGGCTGCCGGTGCGCGTGATCGTCAACGCCGAGGTGACCAGGCTGCACGGCGACGGCACGGTCACCGGCGCCGAGATCACCGTACGCGGCGGCGCGGCGGAGCTGCTGCCCGTGGACACGGTGGTGGCCGCCCTCGGCTTCACCGCCGACCTCGGCCCGCTGGCCGAGTGGGGGCTGCGGCTGGACCGCCGGCACATCGTCGTCGACAGCGCGATGGCGACGAACCTGCCCCGGGTCTTCGCGGCGGGCGACATCACCGAGTACCCGGGCAAGGTGCGGCTGATCGCGACCGGGTTCGGCGAGGCCGCCACGGCGGTCAACAACGCGGCGGTGGCCATCGACCCGAGTGCGCACCTGTTCCCCGGGCACTCGTCCGACGGCACCTGACACGCCGGGGAGTCAGCGGCCGGGGCGGGGCTGCGGCGCGAGGGCGGCGACTCCGACCGCGACCAGGGTCAGGGCCGCGCCGAGCAGGGTGACGGGGCCCGGGCGGGAGGCCGCCGTGGGCAGCAGCAGGTCCAGCAGTACGGCGCCGACGATCTGCCCGGCGATGGTGGCCAGACCGAGCAGCAGCACGCCGGTGAACCGGACGATCGCCGCGGCGATCGCGATGAACACGATCCCGATCGGCCCGCCCAGGTAGAGCCACGGCTCGGCCGGCGCGCCGCCCGCCGGCCAGCCCCGGAGCGCGACGTCGACGGCGAAGGCGACCAGCAGGGCCACCGTGCCGACGGAGAAGTTGACAAGCGTGGCGGTCAGCGCGCTGCCGGCGGCCATCCGTACCCGGCCGTTGACCGCCTGCTGCCAGGCGATGGCCACCCCGGCGAGCAGCGGCAGCAGGGCCAGCCCGAGGGCGCCCGGGTCGCCGAGCCGGTCGCCGACGGCCAGCAGGACCGCGACCACGGTCAGTGCCGCGCCGGCCAGCCGCCGGCCGGTGACCGGCTGGCGACCGCCCGGGCCGATCCCGGCCCGGTCGACGGCCAGGCTGCTGCCGGACTGGCCGGCGACCACCGCGACGGTGAAGACCGCCACGCCGAGGGTGCCGATGGTCAGCCCCTGGGCGGCGACCAGGAGCGCGCCGCACGCCCCGCCGAGGCACTGCCAGGGCCGCAACGTGCCGTCGGTGAGCGCGCCGCGCAGGGCGACCAGCCCCCGCCGCCCACCCGGGGTGGCGGGGACCAGCACCAGCAGCACCAGCAGGCCCAGCCCGAACGAGACGACCGCGGCGGCGATCCCGTCGGCCAGGCGTACGCCCAACTCGCCGTTGATCCGGGACTGCACGGCCACGGCCAGCCCGGAGGCGGTCGCGAGGCCCACGCCGGTGATCCGGCGGGCCGCCGACGGGGCCGGCGCCAGCGTCCCGGCGACGCTCACTCCTGCTCGGCCAGGGGGCGGCCGTCGAAGTCGACCGCCGAGTAGAGGGCGAGCTTCTCCAGCCGGTGGTACGAGTCGATGACCCGGATGGTGCCGCTCTTCGAGCGCATGACGATCGACTGCGTGTACGCGCCGCCGGCCCGGTAGCGCACGCCCCGCAGCAGGTCGCCGGAGGTGACGCCGGTGGCCACGAAGAAGCAGTTGTCCCCGGTGACGAGGTCGTCGGTCGTGAGCACCCGGTCCAGGTCGTGCCCGGCGGCGAGCGCCTTCTCCCGCTCCTCGGCGTCGCGCGGCCAGAGCTTGGCCTGCATCGCCCCGCCCATGCACTTCAGCGCGCAGGCCGAGATGATGCCCTCGGGGGTGCCGCCGATGCCCATCAGCACGTCGACGTCCGACTCGCCCCGGGCGGCCGCGATGGAACCGGCGATGTCCCCGTCCGAGATGAACCGGATGCCCGCCCCGGCCCGGCGGATCTGCGTGACCAGGTCGTCGTGACGGCTGCGGTCCAGCACGCAGACCGTGACCTCGGAGACGTCCGTGCCCTTGACCTTGGCGATCCGGCGCAGGTTCTCGGCCACCCCGGCGTTGATGTCCACCACGTCGGCGTACGCCGGTCCGACGGCGAGCTTCTCCATGTAGAAGACCGCGCTCGGATCGAACATCGCACCCCGCTCGGAGACGGCGAGCACCGCCACCGCGTTCGGCATGCCCTTGCTCATCAGCGTGGTGCCGTCGACGGGGTCGACGGCGACGTCCACCTCCGGGCCGGTGCCGTCGCCGACGTGTTCGCCGTTGAAGAGCATCGGGGCGTTGTCCTTCTCGCCCTCGCCGATCACCACGACGCCCCGCATGGGGATCGAGTTGATCAGCTTGCGCATCGCGTCGACGGCGGCCCCGTCGCCGCCCTCCTTGTCGCCCCGACCGACCCAGCGACCGGCGGCCATCGCCGCGGCCTCGGTGACCCGGACCAGGTCGAGGGCGAGGTTGCGGTCGAGATCCTGTGGGATCCGCGTCCTGGTGTTCGTCATGACGGCTCCTCCTCGCGACGTTGCGGGGCGGCAGGGTGCGGCGTCGCCGCTGCCGGGTTTGTCGCTGATCCTCACACGATCGCTCACCCGGCGCGGGGTCGGGGCGGTGATGGCCCGGATACGGCCGGTCGGGCGGCTGCGAAGATGGTGGGGTGGAAGCCGCACAGCCTGCCGATCGCGTACCCGCCGACTCGACGCCGCCGGACGGCCAGCCGCCGGTCGCCCCGGGCCGGGCCGCCGCCGTACCGGAGGGGGAGCCGGCATTGGTCGAACCCGCCGGCGCCCCCGGGGCGGCCCCGCCCGACGGCGGGGCGGAGACGGGCGAGCGGCCCGCGCCGCCGCCCGGGATCGACACCCGCAAGTCGGAGCGCTCGCCGAAGGACATGGCGATCTCGCTGCTCGTGCTGCTGATCCCGATCGCCCTGCTGCTGGCCTTCTACCGGGGATTCCTCGGCGGCGACCAGCCGACGACCGTCGACCCGGCGCCCGCCCTCGAATCGGCGCGGGCCGCCAACGCCTTCCCGGTCAGCGAGCCGGCGGAGCTGGGGGACGGCTGGCGCACGGTCAGCGCGAAATTCCAGACCGTCGAGGGCGGGTCGAGCCTCCGGCTCGGCTATCTCACGCCGGAGGGGCGGGCCGTCCAGCTGGTGCAGAGCAGCGTGCCGCCGGAGCGGCTGCTGCCGACCGAGCTGACCGCCGAGGGGCAACCGCAGGGCCAGACGGACCTGGGTGGGCGCACCTGGCAGCGGTACACCGCCCGGGGCAACGAGCAGGCGCTGGTCCTGCTCGAACCGAACCGGACCGTGATCGTGGTCGGCGACGCGCGGGACAACGAGCTGCGGCACCTGGCCACCGCGATCCGGTAGGCGGTCGGAAACCGCCCCCCGAGTGTCGGTCGGATCGGCTACGCTGCCCCGGCTCACTGCCCGGCGGCTGAAGCCCGCCGGGTGCTTACCGTTTCGCGAAGAGAGACAACTGTGAACATTCGACGGTGGAGCGTCGGCGTGCTCGCCGCCACCCTGCTCGTTCCCGGCCTGGCCGCCTGCAAGTCGGACGGTCCCGCGCCGGCCGACGCCGGCTCGGCAACGTCGGCCGTGCCCGCCGACCCGAAGGAGGCGTTGCTCGCCTCCACCAAGGAGATCGAGAAGGGTAACTTCACCTTCACGCTGGCCGGTGCCGGGCTGAGCGGCAAGGGCCTGGTCCACAAGCCCAGCAACAGCGCCCAGTTCAGCATGAAGTTCGACGACGACTCCGGCAGCATGTCGATGGGCATGGAGCTGATCTACATCGAGCCGGACAGCTGGGTGATGCTCGACCTCGGCGAGCTGGGCGCCATGATCCCGGGCGCGGAGAAGATGAAGGGCAAGTACCAGCACCTCGACCAGTCCAAGGTCAAGGGCGCCGGCGAGCTCAGCCGCTACATGGAGGAGGTCGACCCGGCCGGCAGCGCCAAGCTGACCAAGGGCATCACCGAGGTGCAGAAGACCGCCGAGGGCAGCTACACCGGCAAGCTCGACGTGTCCGCCGCGGGCGACGCCGCCACCCTGGACGCCGACCTGGTCAAGGCCCTCGGCGCGCAGGCCAAGGCGCTGCCCTTTACCGCGAAGCTCGACGCGGAGGGCCGGCTCACCGAGCTGGTCATCTCGGTGCCGGGCGCCGGCGAGACCAAGGCGCATGACATCAAGGTCACGTACGCGGACTACGGCAACGCCACCGCCGCGCAGAAGCCGCCGGCCGACAAGGTGGTCGAGGCGTCCCCCGAGACGTACGAGATGTTCAAGAACTAGCACCGGCAGAACGGAAACGGGGCGGCCTCGGCCGCCCCGTTTCCGCGTTCCGGGGTCACCCGTCCGGGGCAACCGGACATCCCGGTGATTGTGCGACGCGGCGACAGGGAACAGGAGTGGGGCGGACCCGGACCGGTCGCCCCGGCAGCCGGCCTCAGGGGGTTCGCGCGGCGCAGCCGAAGTGGTGCGCCGCCCGGTTTCCGGCCGCCGCCAGGTGCGTCGGGTGACCCACGTGGGAGACACGTATGACTGTTCGACGCCTGAGCGCCGGCCTGGTGGCCGCCGCCCTGTTCACTCCCGGTCTGGCCGCCTGCAACGCCTCCGGGACCCCGACGGCGGGCTCGTCCGCCTCCCCGTCCGTCTCGGCCTCCGGTACGCCCGCCACCTCCGGCAGCGCGGCCCCGGCCTCCGGTGACGCCAAGCAGGCGCTGCTGGCCTCCACCCGCGAGATCAGCAACGGCAACTTCCGGTTCACCATGTCCGGCGTCGGCTCGACGGCGGAGGGGCGGGTGCACGAGCCGACCCAGAGCGCCGAGATGCGGGTGACGATCGGCAAGCCGACCGACGACCTGTTCATGAAGCTCGACCTCGTCCATTACAAGCCGGACAGTTGGGTGAAGGTCGAACTCGGCGGCACGACCGCCAAGAGCGTGCCGGGCGTCCAGAAGCTCAACCTCGGCAAGTACCAGCACCTGGACCAGACCCGGATCAAGGGCAACCGCAACCTCGGCTTCGACTTCGACAAGGTCGACCCCGCCGGCAGCGAGGTGCTGACGCAGGGCATCACGGAGGTGCGTCAGACGGGCGAGGGCGCGTACGCCGGCACGATCGACGTGTCGAAGGCGGCGGAGGCGGGTTCGGTGGACCCGACGGTCATCACGGCCCTCGGGGCGCAGGCCAAGTCGGTGCCGTTCACCGCGAAGCTCGACCCGCAGGGCCGGCTCAGCGAGATGGTCATCCAGATCCCGGCCGCCGGCCAGACCAAGGCGCAGGACATCCGGATCACGTACTCGGACTACGGCACCGCCACCGCCGCCCAGAAGCCGCCGGCGGACCAGGTCGTGGAGGCCCCCACGGAGCTCTACAACCTCTTCAACTAACCCCGTTACCTTTTTGATCGTCCCCAGCCGGGGACCCTCGGTCGCCCGGCCCGGTATGACTGCCTGCCCCTG